>NZ_JBIBFR010000002.1:196031-435428 GCF_042956125.1 Streptomyces sp. NPDC008313 | reverse complement strand
CGGGGTATCAACATATCTGGCGTTGATTTTTGGCACGCTGTTGAGTTCTCAAGGAACGGACGCTTCCTTTGTACTCACCCTCTCGGGCTTTCCTCTGGGCGCTTCCCTTCGGTGTTCCAAACTCTATCAGTGTTTTTCCGTCTCTCTGACCACCGTCCTGCGGACATGCAGAACGCGACCCCGAGATAGGATCTGACAAGTTGGTTGCTGCCAGGCAAGGGCGCTTGGTCGCACCGCTCAACCTCAAGCAGAAGTACGACTCTACATCCACCTCCGGAGCCGACGCAAATCCGTTTGTGCGGTGTCCTAGGGCTGCCAACCGGGACCACTCACGCGGAACCGGCACTTCGTATGACATACGCTGCTCAGCAGTGGACCGCCCGTGACAGGCAGTGGCGGTTCCCATGAATCTCCAC
The DNA here is from genome assembly GCF_042956125.1 of Streptomyces sp. NPDC008313. NCBI lineage: Bacteria > Bacillati > Actinomycetota > Actinomycetes > Kitasatosporales > Streptomycetaceae > Streptomyces > Streptomyces sp. NPDC008313. The sequence continues at coordinate 435,012 of NZ_JBIBFR010000002.1, read as the reverse complement.
CCCTGGGAGGCTTCCCATGACCACCACCGTGACGTCCCCTCTCGCAGGACGCGCCATCCCCCTCGCCGAGGTACCCGACCCCGTGTTCTCCGGAGCAATGGTGGGCCCCGGTACGGCGATCGACCCGGTACGAGAGCCGTCGGAGGCGGTCGCCCCCGTTGACGGCGTGATCGTCTCCCTTCACCCGCACGCCTTCGTCGTCGTCGACGACCAGGGGTACGGAGTGCTCACCCATCTCGGCATCGACACCGTGCAGCTCAATGGCGAGGGCTTCGAGCTCCTCGTGAACAAGGGGGACACGGTGACGCGGGGCCAGGGCGTCGTCCGCTGGAATCCTGCCGCCGTCGAGACCGCCGGAAAGTCCCCGGTATGCCCCGTCGTGGCGCTCGAGGCCACTGCCGAATCCCTTTCGGACGTGCGCGAGGCCGGCGACGTGAAGGCCGGCGACGAGCTGTTCGGCTGGCAGTGAGCCCCGCGCCGTACGGCACGACACGAGGGACAACGACCACGGCGGGGATATCCCGCCGTACTAGCGGAGACGGGTGAGATGGAAACAACGTTGCGAGGCGTCGGCGTCAGCCACGGTGTGGCGATCGGCGAGGTTCGGCACATGGGGACGGCGGTGCTCGAACCGCCCGCCAAGCAGATCCCGGCACAGGACGCGGAGCGCGAACAGGGGCGCGCCCGCAAGGCCGTGGAGGCGGTGGCGGCGGACCTGATGGCGCGCGGCAATCTGGCGGGGGGCGAGGCCCAGGCCGTTCTCGAGGCCCAGGCCATGATGGCCCAGGACCCCGAGCTGATGGCCGATGTCGAACGCCGCATCGCGGTCGGCAGCACGGCGGAGCGGGCCGTCTACGACGCGTTCGCCGCGTACCGCGCGCTGCTGGCCGGTGCCGGTGAGTACCTCGCCGGCCGCGTCGCCGACCTCGATGACGTGCGGAACCGTATCGTCGCCCGGCTTCTGGGCGTGCCCATGCCGGGTGTGCCGGACAGCGACGAGCCGTACGTGCTCATCGCGCGCGACCTCGCGCCCGCCGACACGGCCTTGCTCGACCCCACGCTCGTGCTGGGCTTCGTCACCGAGGAGGGCGGGCCCACCAGCCACAGTGCGATTCTGGCGCGAGCGCTGGGTGTTCCCGCGGTCGTGGCGCTGCCCGGGGCCGGAGAACTCGCCGAGGGCACGGTGATCGCCGTGGACGGAAGCACCGGTGAGATCTTCGTGGAGCCGAGCGCGGAGAAGAAGGAGCAGCTGACGTCCGCGGCCGCCGAGCGCAGGGCGGCGCTGTCCGCCGCCACCGGCCCGGGTGCCACGTCGGACGGCCACAAGGTGCCGCTGCTGGCCAACGTCGGAGGACCGGCGGACGTGCCGGCGGCGGTAGAGGCCGGTGCCGAGGGCGTCGGCCTGTTCCGGACCGAGTTCCTCTTCCTGGACGACAGCAAGCAGGCGCCGTCCGAGGACAAGCAGGTCGAGGCGTACCGGCAGGTCCTCGAAGCCTTTCCCGAGGGCCGTGTCGTGGTGCGGGTGCTCGACGCCGGCGCGGACAAGCCGCTGGACTTCCTGACTCCGGCCGACGAGCCGAACCCGGCGCTGGGCGTGCGGGGTCTGCGGACGCTGCTCGACCACCCGGAGGTGCTGCGCACGCAGCTGACGGCCCTCGCGAAGGCTTCGGAGGGGCTGCCCGTCTACCTCGAGGTCATGGCTCCGATGGTCGCCGACCGCACGGACGCCAAGGCGTTCGCGGACGCGTGCCGGGAGGCCGGGCTGCGGGCGAAGTTCGGCGCGATGGTGGAGATCCCGTCGGCCGCTCTGCGCGCGCGTTCGATCCTGCAGGAGGTCGAGTTCCTGTCCCTGGGGACCAATGACCTCGCGCAGTACACGTTCGCCGCCGACCGGCAGGTGGGCGCGGTGTCCCGGCTCCAGGATCCGTGGCAGCCCGCGCTGCTCGACCTGGTCGCGCTGTCCGCGGAAGCGGCGAAGGCCGAGGGCAAGAGTTGCGGTGTCTGCGGGGAAGCCGCGTCGGATCCGCTGCTGGCCTGTGTGCTGACGGGTCTCGGAGTCACCTCTCTGTCGATGGGCGCGGCGTCGATTCCCTACGTCCGCGCGGCGCTGGCCAAGCACACGCTGGCGCAGTGCGAGCGTGCCGCCGCCGCGGCACGTGCCACCGACACCGCGCAGGACGCGCGCAACGCGGCTCAGGCGGTGCTGTCCGGCGAGTAGCCGCTCCGGGCCGTCGCTCGGCTGTCGTCAGGGGGCGCTCCACCTGCGGGTGGGGCGCCCCCTTGGGTGTTCAGTGCGCGTGCCCGGGAGCCGGGCCCTCCGCTCCGAGGTCCGGTGGTGTGCAGTAGTCGACGCCCGACTCCGGGGAGACGAGGTCGCCGGACTCGATGTCGGTGCAGTAGGCGTCGAAGACCTCACCCGCGGTGAGGGGGACCAGGCTCTCGCCGCGCAGCCGCCAGCCGTAGACGCGGTCGGTGGTGCCTGGGGCGCTGGTGCGCATGACGAGTCCTCCGGCGCACCGGGTGGCGATGCCGAGAGCGAGCACGGTGGCGAACTCCAGCGTCTCCCCTTCGTCGAGGCGGGTGGTGCCGGTCTCGTCCCCGCCCGTCCGCAGCACGGCCATGAGCGTCTCCGGGGAGGCGGAGACGCTGCACACGAGATGGCGTTCGCCCGGTCCCGCGGTGGCGAGGACACGGGTCAGCAGATACGAGGCGCGGACGAAGGCCGCGCGGCCGATGTCCTCGCCGCAGGACGCGCAGTCGCCGATACGGGCCAGCCGCGTGGTGGCGTACTGCCAGGTCGCCTGGCGGATGCCCTCCTCCACGAGGTGCGGGACGAGTTCGGCGAGGGGCTGTCCCTCGTACGCAACGGTGGGACCCGTCGCCGCCAGCTCGGCGGTGAAGCGGGTGCGGCTGGCCGGGGTGTCGGGATCGAGGCCATGGTCGGCGCAGAACTCCGCGTACTCCTCGGGGTCGAAGAGTGCCACCGTGGTGTGGCTTCCCTGGGAGGCGAGCGTCCTGAGAAGGCCCTCCACCTGCTGGAGGTAGGCGGTGTGGTCGTCGAAGGCGAAGCTGCGGTAGCGCAGCATCGTCGTGAAGTCGTGTTCGTCGGTCAGCAGTCCGATGGTGCCGGCGATCTCGCGGCGCAGGACCCGTCGCATGGAGCGGTGCTCGGTGTGTGCCATTTCTTCCCCCTGTGCACAGTCGTCAATGCTCACTCACCGTAACCGGCAGCACTGACAACGCGCTGGGGTTGAGCCGGTCGCGGACGACTCGGTGCTGAAAACCACAGGTCGCAGCGATGACGGCGCCGAAGAGTACCCAGCCGACGGGACCGGCGGCGATGGCGGCGGTGACCGCCAGTGGTCCGATGCTCCGCTGGGCGGACTGCGCCAGTCCGTGGACGCCGAGGTAGGCGCCCTGCGCCGTCGCGGGGGCGAGGGCGATCGAGAGTTCCCAGGACACCGTCGCGTGGAGCATCTCCGCGGCGGTGAAGGCGACGGCCGCCGCTGTGAGGAGCAGGGTGGCGGTGGTGGTTCCGCCGGTGGCGGAGAGAGCCATGGCGACGCCGCCCAGGGCGAAGGCGGCCGAGAGCGGCAGCAGCAGGGCGCGTGCCGCCGCGCTGGTCGCGCCGAGCCTGGCGAGGGGAACCTGCAGGGCGACGATGATCAGGTTGTTGAGCACCAGGAGCAGGGGGGCGAGGCCGTGGGGTGCGTCGCTCGCATGGGCGATCCACAGGGGCAGGCCGACCTTGAAGACGGCGTCGTCGAGGAAGAGGACGGTCTCGGTGGCGACGTACGCGAGGTAGGTGCGGTCGCGCCAGGGGGTGGCGCCCTTGGTCGTGGTCACCGGGTCGTGCGAGGTGGCGACGGTGCGGGTGGCGGAGGGGGGTTCGCCGCAGCGCAGGGTGAGCAGGGCGGCGCCCAGGAAGGAGAGGGCGTCGCCAGCGAGGAGCCACTGGTAGGCGGTCGTGGTGCCGATGGCGAGGGCTCCGGCCGCCGCCAGGCCGCCGAGGGCCCAGCCGGCGTTGGCGACGGTCCGGTTGACCGCCTGGTAGCGGACCCGCTCCTTGCCGGCCACGCGGGCGGCGTAGAGCTTGGTGAGGACGTTGGCCGCGCGGTCACCGAGGCTGCCGACGGCGCAGAAGGCCACGAGGAGCGCGTAGTCGTCGGTGGTGAGCAGGGCGAAGGAGGCCAGGGCGCGGAGGATCTGGAGCGCCATCAGGACCCGGGTGAGCGGCAGCCGGTCGGCGATGCGGCCGCCCAGGGGCGCGCCGGCGATGCCGATGGCTCCGGAGACGGCCGCGAGGGTGCCTACCTGGGCGACGGAGAGTCCGGTGACGTAGGTGAAGTACAGGACGGAGACCGCTGCCCACAGGCCGCTGCCGGTGCGGTCGACGAGGGCGATCGCGAGCATTCTGCGTCCGTCGGGGCCTCCCGGCACACGTGCCGGCCAGGTGAGGGTGCGCCGTGTCCAACCCGGACTCACTGTTCCCCCTTGATTCCAGTTATGTATTGATACATACTTGATTTCGTGGCAACACAATATGGGATCAGTGGTGGTACCGCCAAGGGAATTGCCGCGTCCGTCGAACGCGGCGTGGCCGAGGGGGCGTTGGCGCCCGGGACCGCGCTCCCGCCGGTGCGCGGGCTGGCCGACGCACTCGGGGTGAGTCCGGGGACCGTGGCGACGGCGTACAAGGAGCTGCGCCGTCGCGGGATCGTGGTGACGCGGGGGCGCGGGGGGACGGTGGTCGCGGAGGCGCCGTCGGTGGCCTCCCGGCGGCCGCCCCGGGTGCCGGAGGGGCTGCGTGACCTCGCGGGCGGCCATCCCGATCCCGCGCTGCTCCCCGATCTGGTCCCGCCCAGCCGGCTCTCCCCCGGCACCCGGTCGCACCGGAGCACGCCTCGGCTGGCGCGGCTCGAGGACGCCACGCGCGCGTGGCTGGCGCCGGACGGCGTGCCCACGGAGCACGTGACCTTCGCGCACGGGGCCCTCGACCTGATCGGACGGCTGCTCTCGGTCGAGCTGCGGCCGGGGGACGCGGTCGCCATGGAGGACCCGGGATACCACCATCTGCTGGATCTGGTGACGGCGCTCGGACTGCGGACGGTCCCGGTCGCGGTGGACGAGGAGGGCATGCGCCCCGACGCCCTGCGCGAGGCGCTGCGGGCGGACGTCCGGGCCGTGGTGTGCAGTCCGCGGGCGCAGAACCCGTACGGCGGGTGCTTCTCGGCCGGGCGCAGGGACGCGCTGGCCGAGGTGCTGCGGGAGGTTCCCGACGTGCTGGTCGTGGAGAACGATCACGCCTCCGCCGTGGCCGGTGTGCCACTGCGCTCACTGACCGCGTGCGGACTCGGCCGCTGGGTGCACGTGCGGACCGTCAGCAAGTTCCTCGGCACCGACCTGCGCTGGGCCGCGGCCGCCTGCGATCCGACCACGCTGGCCCGGCACGACGGCCGGCTGCTGCTGACGTCGGGCTGGGTGAGCCATCTGCTGCAGGAGACCGTGTGCGGGCTGATGACGGACGGGCGGACGCGCGCGTTGGTCGCGCGCGCCGGGGAGACGTACGGAGTCCGGCGGCGCGCACTGCTCGACGGGCTCGCCGGGCACGGGATCGCCGCCCACGGGATGAGCGGCATGAACGTGTGGGTGCCCGTGCGCGACGAGTCCGCCGTGGTGAACGGTCTGCGTTCGCGCGGGTGGTGGGTGGCCGCGGGGGCGCGGTTCCGGCTGGCCTCGGATCCCGGTGTGCGGATCTCGGTCGCCGGTCTCGAACCTGCCGACGCGGCCCGGCTGGCCTCGGACTTCGCTGTCGTGCTCGGCGAGTCCGAGGCCACCTACGGCGGGTGATCAGCCGCGTTCGCGGGCCAGTCGCTCGTAGAAGCGCAGCAGTTCGACGCTGTCCACGGAGCCGAGGTTGACCGCCTTCTCCAGGGAGGCGCCCTGGAGGAGGCGCTTGACGGGGACCTCGATGCGTTTGCCCGTGAGGGTGTGCGGGACGCCCGGTACCTCGATGACCTCGTCGGGGACGTGACGGGGCGAGAGCTGTTCGCGGATGGTCCGCTTGATGCGGTCCAGCAGGCCGTCGTCGAGGACGGCCCCGGGCGCGAGGTGGACGAACAGGGGCATCCAGTAGCCGCCGTCCGGCTGTTCGACGCCGATGACCAGGGACTCCTTGATCTCGGGCAGGCGCTCGACCGCTTCGTAGATGTCGGCCGACCCCATGCGCACCCCCTGCCGGTTGAGGGTGGAGTCGGAGCGTCCGTGGATGACGACGGATCCGCGGGAGGTGATGGTGATCCAGTCGCCGTGGCGCCAGACCCCGGGGTACGCGTCGAAGTAGCTGCCGTGGTACCGGCTGCCGTCGGGGTCGTTCCAGAAACGGATGGGCATGGACGGCATCGGGTTGGTGACCACGAGCTCGCCGACCTCGTCGATCAGGGGCTTTCCGCTCGGGTCCCAGGACTGGAGGTCGGTGCCGAGGCCGGGGGCCTGCAGTTCGCCGATGTACACGGGGAGCGTGGGCACGGCTCCGGCGAAGCAGGAGCACACGTCGGTGCCGCCGCTGACGGAGGCGATCCACAGGTCGTCGCGGACCTCGTCGTGCAGCCAGCGGAAGCCGTCGGGCGGGAGCGGCGAGCCGGTCGTGGCGACGCACCGGACACGGGAGAGGTCGAAGTCGTGGGAAGGCCGTACTCCCGCCTTGCGGCAGGCCATGACGTAGGCCGCCGAGGTGCCGAACAGGGTCGCTCCGGTGCGTTCCGCGATGCGCCACTGGGCGGCCGTGTCGGGATGGCCCGGACTGCCGTCGTACAGGACGATCGTGGTGCCCGTCAGCAGCCCGGAGACGAGGAAGTTCCACATCATCCAGCCGGTGGACGTGTACCAGAAGAAGCGGTCCCCGGGGCCCAGGTCGCAGTGGAGGCCGAGCTGCTTGAGGTGTTCGATGAGGATGCCGCCCTGGGACTGGACGATGGCCTTGGGCAGCCCCGTCGTCCCGGAGGAGTAGAGCACCCACAGGGGGTGGTCGAACGGGACCTGTTCGAAGACGGGCTCCGCGTCGCCGGAGGTCAGCGCCGACCAGTCCAGGGCGCCCTCGGGTGCCCGGGTACCGAAGAGCGGAATGTGGACGACGGCCCTGAGGGTGGGCAGTTCGCGTCGCAGTTCGGCCACCGTGTCGCGGCGGTCGTGCTCCTTGCCGCCGTAGCGGTAGCCGTCGACGGTGAACAGCACGACCGGCTCGACCTGCTGGAAGCGGTCGAGGACGCTGCGGGCCCCGAAGTCGGGGGCGCAGGACGTCCAGACGCCGCCGACCGCGGCCGTGGCCAGCAGGGCGACGACCGCCTGCGGCACGTTCGGGACGTAGGCGCTGACGCGGTCTCCCGGGCGTACACCGAGTCCGCGCAGCTCCGCGGCGAGGGACCCGACCTGGCGGCGCAGCTCGGCCCAGGTCACGGGGGTCGGCTCGTGGGTCTCGTCGACGTACAGCAGGGCTGTCTCGTCCGACCGGGTGGCGGCCGCGCGCAGGGCGTGCTCGGCGTAGTTCAGGCTCGCGCCCCGGAACCACTCGGCGCCCGGCATGGACCGGTCGCCGAGCACGCGCGCGTAGGGGGTCGAGAAGCGTACGTCGAACCACTCGGTGACGGCTTTCCAGAACGTGTCCAGTTCGTCCACGGACCAGCGGTGCAACGCCGCGTATCCCCCTTCGGCGGGGGCTTTGTGATGCTCGGCCGCCCAGGCCTGGAACTGTGTGATCCGTGCCTGGGCGATGCGATCCCGATCGGGCTGCCAGAGCGGCGAGGGGTTCGCTGTGGACATGGGGCGGCTCCCGGACTGTGCGCGTCGTGTGCGTCTGTCGCGCACGAGCGGGGTGTGCGCGTCACGCGGCTGACATGGACCATGCCACGTGATCGACTTCCGCACCAGGGTGGACCACACATAGTCCGTGTCGTGAAGATGTGCTGCCGCCACGGGTGAACGGCAGTTGAACGGCTCCCCTGCGCGGGGCCGCCGATGGCAGGGTGATCAGCATGGACGGTCGTGACCTGGTGCGTTCGATGAGGGCGGTCGGTTCGGCGGGGGCGGCCCAGGGGCTGCGGACCGTGTGGACCGCGTGGCGCGGGAGGCGTGCCGGGGCCACCGGGCTCCCCCGGCGGACCGCGGAGCGGGCCCGGGTGCCCGGTCAGGTGCTGGACGTGGAGCCGGGGCCGGGTGGCGGCGTCGTCCGGTTCGCCCGCTCCGAGCTGCGGATCATGGTGGAGGTGAACGGGGCGGTTTTCTGGGGCTGGGACGGGGCCCGCCCCGGGCCGTCGTACGCACTCGTCGGCGACGGCCCGGAGCCCGATCAGCGGGCCGTCCTGGAGCCGGGCAAGGACGGCGGCTGGCGTGTCGTGGCAGAGCGGGTCACCGTCACCGTCTCCCGCCACGGCGCGGTCGAGGTGCGCACGCCCGGCGGGGTGTTCCTGCGCCGTGACCTGCCGCCCCGGTGGTGGGAACCGACCGACGGCGGCCGGGGGCGGTGGATGCAGCGCACCGAGGTGTCCGCCGACGCCCGGTTCTTCGGGCTGGGCGGGCGCACCCCGGGTCCCCGGCTGCGGGACGGGACGTACCGCCTCTGGAACGCGGATCCCGGCCGGGTTCCGGCGGGCGCGGACACGCCGTCTGCCATCACGATGCCTCTGCACATGGTGGTGTCGGACGCCGCCACCTGCCTCGTTTTCCACGACTCGACGTGGGACGGCACGATGACCCTGCGGGAGGGCGCGGAGGGCGCGGGCTCGGGGCACGACCGGGCGGGGACGTGCGAGCTGCGGATGGACGGCGGGCCGTTGCGCTGCTGGGTGATGGTGGGCACCCCCGCGCGCGTGCTGCGCACCTGGGCGTCCCTGACGGGAGCGCCCGCGCTGCCGCCCGCTTGGGCCCTGGGCCACCATCGCGCGGCGGCGGGCCCGGGCGGGGTGCGGGAGCTGCCGCGGATCGTGGCCGGTCACCGGGAGCACCGTCTGCCGCTGGACGCGGTGCACGTGGACCTCGGTCGGCACGAGCGGCACCCGGGGCCGGCGGCGGACCCGGAGGGTCTTCCGAGGCCGGCGGTGCTCGCCGAAGAGCTGCGACGAGACGGGATACGCCTCGTGTCAGTGGCCGGCCCCGCCGTCCCGGCGGAGCCGGGCGACGCCGTGTACGACCGGGGCGTCGCCGAGGACGTGTTCGTGCGGGACGGCGCCGGCGGGCTCGTACGGAGTGCTGGGCGAGCGGGAGTGTCGGTGTACCCGGACTTCACGCACGCGCGCGTGCGTGTGTGGTGGGGCCGCCTCCACGGGGAGCGGCTCGGCCAGGGGTACGCCGGCTTCTGGTACGGCGTGCACGGGCAGGCGCCGTCGGCGGCCTCGGCACCGTCCGCGCTGCCCCTGTCGGCCCGGCACTTCCTGGAGGGCGACGGCGGGGACCATCGCGAGGCCCACAACGTGTACGCGCTGTGCATGGCCCGGGCCGGCCACACCGGGCTGCGTGAACTGGCGCCGCGCAGCAGGCCGTTCCTCGTGTCCGGCTCGGGGTGGGCCGGGATGCAGCGCTACGGCGGGGCTTGGCCCGAGGAGGTCACCGACGGCTGGCCGGGGCTGCGCGCGTCGCTGTCGACGGTGCTGGGCCTCGGACTGTGCGGGGTGCCCCACGCGGGGGCCGGCACCGTCGGTCCGCAGGAGAGACCGTCACCCGAGCTGTATCTGCGCCGGCTGCAGCTCGGGGCGTACCTCCCCCTGTTCCGTACCGAGGCCGGCCGGCGCGTCGGGTACGGCGAGCCCTGGGAGTTCGGCGAGGACATACTGGAGCACGCGCGCGTGGCGCTGCTGGAACGGCGCCGGCTGACGCCCTACCTCATGACCCTGGCCCATCTGGCGCGCCGCACCGGTGCGCCCGTCGCACGGCCCGTGTGGTGGGGAGCGCCCGACGACCGGGCGCTGCGCGACTGCGAGGACGCCTTCCTCCTCGGCAACCGTCTGCTGGTGGCACCCGTGACGCAGGAGGGTGCCGTCCGGCGCGCGGTGCGTCTGCCCCGGGGGCGCTGGTACGACACGGTGACCGAGGAGCCGCACACGGGCCCGGGACAGGTGATGGTCGACGCTCCGCTGTCCCGGATCCCGGTGCTCGCGCGCGCGGGCTCGGTGCTGCCGGTGCGCGGTGACGACGGCGGCGTGGAGCTGGAGGTGTGGCCGCCCGCTTCCGGACGGACCGGGGGCGGGCTCGTGATCCCCGACGAGGGCGACGGCTGCGACGAGCCGGAGGTCGAGCGGTACACGACCCGGTGGGAGGGCAACCGGCTGATCGTGGAGCGGGACTTCGGCGAGGGGGTCGGCGGCGAGCCGTGCCGCCCGGTGCGGGTGCGGGGGCTCGGCGGGGACGGGAGCCGGGCGCGGCCGGCTCAGATGTAGCGGCCCTCGAACCAGGCCCGTACGGCCAGGGTGTGCAGCGGGAAGGCGAGTTCGGCGGGCCTGCGCAGCAGATGCCAGCCCTCGGTCTCGTCCGTCGGCGCCGACGCGGGCAGTTCGGCGGCCGGGCGTTCCGGCAGGAGCCCGAAGAGGAGCAGGTGCCCGGCCGGGGAACTCAGCGCGTCCGCGAGCCGCACCTCGTGGCTCGCGGCGCCTATGCCGGTCTCCTCCTTGAGTTCACGGACCACGGCGTGCCGCCAGTCCTCCCGGTGGTCGATGAAGCCGCCGGGCAGAGCGACGCCTCCGCGCGCGGGGGCCGTCGTCCGGGTGATGACGACCAGGGCGGCGCCCTTCTCGTCGTACACGGGTTGCAGGGCCACCGCGACCGGCAGCGGGTTGCGGTAGGCGACGGTGTCGCAGGAGGGGCAGGTGCGGGGCCAGCCGGAGACACCGTCTCCGTAGGGCGCTCCGCAACTGGAGCAGTGGGATCCCTGACCGAAATCGGCGGCGGGATGCGGGGTGGCGGACACGCCGGGGACTGTAGTCCATCGGTCCGGCGGCGTCTTCAGCGGCGTCCGGGTCCGCCTAGGGAGCGGGGCAATGCGGCAGCCGGGGCCGGGTGCCCCGCCAGGACTCAGCGGGAGTGCCCGACGGACCTCCTCGCCACCGGGAAGTCGAAGTACGTGTCCGGGAACGGCTCGGGCTTGTAGGTGTAGTGCCACCACTCCTCTGCGAGGTTCACGAAGCCGAGGTCTTCGAGGGTGTCCTTCAGCAGCAGCCGGTTGGCGCGCTGGGTGCCCTGTACACGCGGGTCCAGGGTGTGGGCGAGGGTGTCGAAGCAGTCGTAACCGGTGCCCATGTCCACGGAGTTGTCGGGGAACCGCTCGTCCTGGGGCGCGTAGCAGGGCGCCAGGGCCTGTCCGGGAACATAGGGCCGGGTCGGCTTCGCGGGGAGCCTGACGATCGTCAGGTCCATCGTCGAGCCGCGGCTGTGCCCGGACTTCTCGGCGATGTATCCGTCCTCGAACAGGCGGGACTTGTCGACTCTGGGATAGAACTCGGTCTTCATCGTCTCGTCGTCGAGGTCCTTGGCCCATCGCACGAAGTGGTCGACGGCGCGCTGCGGCCTGTAGCAGTCGTAGACCTTGAGGCTGTAGCCCTTGCGCAGCAGCCTCGTCTGAGCCTTGTGGAGGGCTTCGGCGGCGGGCCTGGTCAGGATGCACAGGGGCTGCCGGTAGCCGTCGACGCGCTCGCCCATGAAGTTGTGCGGGGTGAAGTAGCGCATCTCCTGGATGATCGTCGGATCGACGGATCTCAGGGCGACGAACTCCCGCGGCGCCCTCGGCTCGGGCTCGGCCCGGGCGGTGGCGGAGGCGGCGGTGGCGGAGGCGGCGGTGACGGCCAGGAGCGCGGCGAGGGCGGTGACGAGCCCGCGTACCGCGACGGAGAGTCGTGTCATGCCTCCTGCGTCTATCAGGCGCGGGGGCGTACTGGGAAGCGATCGGCAGGCGCGGGCACGGCGGAAGTTCGTCGGCGTGCGGCACCATCAAGCGGGTTGCCGGGCACGGCATCTGACGGTTCGTGAGGCGTGCTGAGCGTTCCGGCAACCGGTGCGGTCGGCGACCTTGACGCTCCCCGGGTGCCGGTGAACACTTCCCGGTGTCGGTCGGCATCGCCGCATTCGGGCGTTTCCGGGCTCTGCGCAGGCGCGGGCCCGCGCCTGCTCCCAGGACCCGTTCCCACGGGCGATTCCGCTGCCACGGCACGCTCGTCACGGACGCCGAGCGGGGTGCGGTGCTCCCTGCCCCGGCCGAAGTGGCCATGGGAAACGCACCCTGCACGGAGGACCGGGGCGGACCGTCCCGGGCGAGGGCCTAGGAGCCGCCATGACGCATGGAAGCATCTTCGTCGGTGAGTTGATCGGAACGGCCGTTCTCATCCTGTTCGGCGCGGGAGTCTGCGCCGCCGTCACGCTGAACCACTCCAAGGCGAAGGGGGCCGGCTGGGTCGTCATCGCGTTCGGCTGGGGGTTCGGTGTGCTGGCCGGTGCCTACACGGCGGCGCCCAAGTCGGGCGGGCACCTCAACCCGGCGGTGACCCTGGGGCTGGCCGTCGCCGATGTCACCGAGTGGGGGGACGTCCCGTACTACGTCCTGGGGCAGATGGCCGGCGCGATGCTCGGTGCCGTTCTGACCTGGCTGGCCTACTTCTCGCAGTTCCAGGCCAACGCGGACACGGAGACGGCGCTGCCCACGCTCGGTGTCTTCTCCACGGCGCCCGAGATACGCAACCCGGTCGCCAACCTGACGTCCGAGATCATCGCGACCGTCGGCCTGGTGCTGCCCATCCTGTTCTTCGGGGAGAACCTCGGGACGGGGATCGGCCCGATCCCGGGCAGCGACACCGCGTACGGCTCGGGCATCGGCATCCTGCTCGTCTCCCTGCTCGTCGTCGGGATCGGTCTCTCCCTCGGGGGGCCGACCGGGTACGCGATCAACCCCGCCCGCGACCTCGGTCCGCGCATCGTCCACTCCGTGCTGCCGATCCCCAACAAGGGGACGTCGGACTGGGCCTACTCGTGGGTGCCCGTCGTCGGGCCGCTGATCGGCGGGGCCCTGTCGGCCCTCGTGTACAACGCAGCCTTCTGACCCACGACGAAGGGGACGTCATGACGGACACCTCCCAGAAGTACGTCGCCGCGATCGACCAGGGCACCACCTCGAGCCGGTGCATCGTCTTCGACCACGGCGGCGCGATCGTCGCCGTCGACCAGCGCGAGCACCGCCAGATCTTCCCCAGGCCGGGCTGGGTGGAGCACGACGCCATCGAGATCTGGTCCAAGGTGCAGGCGGTGGTCGCCGGGGCGCTCGCCAGGGCCGGGCTCCGCGCCGACCGGCTGAGCGCGCTCGGCATCACCAACCAGCGGGAGACGACGGTCCTGTGGGACCGCGCCACCGGCAAGCCGGTGCACAACGCGATCGTCTGGCAGGACACCCGCACCGCGGCGCTCTGCGACGAACTCGGCGGCGCGGACGGCCAGGACCGGTTCCGCGAGCGGACCGGGCTGCCGCTGGCGAGCTACTTCTCCGGGCCCAAGGCGGCCTGGCTGCTCGACAACGTGCCCGGGCTGCAGGCCCGCGCGGAACGCGGCGAGATCGCCTTCGGGACGATCGACTCGTGGCTGATCTGGAACCTGACCGGTGGTACGGACGGCGGCCGGCACGTCACCGATGTGACCAACGCCGGGCGCACGATGCTGATGGACCTGGAGACGCTCCAGTGGGACACGTCCATCCTGTCCGCCATGAACATCCCCGAGGCGATGCTCCCGGAGATCAGGTCGTCGTCCGAGGTGTACGGCACCGCCGTGGGCGCCCTCGCCGGTGTACCGGTGGCATCGGCGCTCGGGGATCAGCAGGCGGCGGTGTTCGGCCAGACCTGCTACGACGTCGGCACGGCGAAGAACACGTACGGCACGGGCAGCTTCCTGCTGCTCAACACCGGCAACCGGCCGGTGGCGTCGAAGAACGGCCTGCTGACCACGATGGGCTACAAGATCGGCGGTGAGGCACCGGTCTACTGCCTCGAGGGGTCGATCGCGATCACCGGTGCCCTGGTGCAGTGGTTCCGCGACCAACTCGGCATCATCCGGGACGCCGACGAGATCGAGACGCTGGCCGCGAGCGTCGAGGACAACGGGGGCGCGTACATCGTGCCCGCGTTCTCCGGCCTGTTCGCACCGTACTGGCGTGCCGACGCGCGCGGTGTCGTCACCGGTCTGACGCGGTACGTCACCAAGGCGCACCTGGCCCGGGCGGTACTGGAGGCGACGAGCTGGCAGACGCGCGAGGTCGTCGACGCCATGTACCAGGACTCCGGGGTGCGGATCACCACGCTCAAGGTCGACGGCGGCATGACCAGGAACCAGCTGCTGATGCAGCATCAGGCGGACGTCCTGGGCGTTCCGGTGATCCGGCCCCGGGTCTCCGAGACGACCTGTCTCGGCGCCGCGTACGCGGCCGGGCTGGCGACCGGGGTGTGGAGCGACCTGGACGAGCTGAAGTCGCACTGGCGCAAGGACGCCGAGTGGACGCCCTCCATGGAGTCCGCGGTGCGCGACCGCGAGTACCACAACTGGCGCAAGGCGGTCGAGAAGAGCTTCGGCTGGCTGGAGGACGGGGGCCCGGACCCGTCCGGCGGGTGAAGTCCTGAGGCAGTCGCCTCTCACACGCGCGTGGGCGGTCCCCTCACCCGGGGCCGCCCTCCACGCACGCGTGGGCCCGCACTCGCCCTCCGGCCGGATGCGGTGCGTCAGGTGCCGACGGTCTGGCGGCGGTCCGCCGCGTACGCCATCGCGTGCCGTACGACATCGACGAGGACCTCCTTGACGGACTCGCGGTCCCGGGCGTCGCAGAACACGACCGGCACACCCGGGTCGAGGTCGAGGGCCTGGCGGACGTCCTCGACGGGGTAACGGACAGCGTCCTCGAAGCAGTTGACGCCGACGACGAAGGGAATGGAACGCCGCTCGAAGTAGTCCACGGCTGCGAAGCAGTCCTCGAGCCGGCGGGTGTCGGCGAGCACCACGGCGCCCAGCGCCCCGGTGGCGAGCTCGTCCCAGAGGAACCAGAAGCGGTCCTGCCCGGGCGTCCCGAAGAGGTACAGCACCAGGTCCTCGCGGAGCGTGATGCGGCCGAAGTCCATGGCGACGGTGGTGGTGTGCTTGCCCTCCACGCCGCTGGTGTCGTCGACCGGGCGGCCCGCCTCGGTCAGCAGCTCCTCCGTGCGCAGCGGCTTGATCTCGCTGACCGCGCCGACGAGTGTGGTCTTGCCCACGCCGAAGCCGCCGGCCACGAGGATCTTGAGCGTGACGGGCTCGACGGGGGCTTTGCCGCGCTCAGTGCGCCCGAAGATCATCGGTTTCTTCTCCTGCTGGGTCGGTATCGCGCGGGGACGGACCGTATCCGCCCCCGCCGGGGGTTTCGACGACGAGTACGTCGCCGGGGCCGACCTCGGCGACGTCGCTGCCGCCGAGTTCGGTGACCGTGCCGTCGGCGCGTTCGACACGGTTGGCTCCGAGTGCGCCGGGCGCGCCGCCCGCCATGCCGTACGGCGGGAGCACGCGGTGCTGGGAGAGCGTCGAGACGGTCATGGGCTCGCGGAAGCGGATACGGCGCACGGCGCCGTCGCCACCGCGCCACCGTCCGGCGCCGCCGCTCCCGTGCCGGATCGCGAACGCGTCGAGCAGCACCGGCAGCCGCCACTCCAGGACCTCGGGGTCGGTCAGCCGCGAGTTGGTCATATGGGTCTGGACGACGGGCGCGCCGGGGAAGCCGTCGCCGGCGCCGGATCCGGAGGCCACGGTCTCGTAGTACTGGTGGCGGTCGTTGCCGAAGGTGACGTTGTTCATCGTGCCGGAGCCCTCGGCCTGCACGCGCAGGGCTCCGTAGAGGGCGCCGATGACGGCCTGCGAGGTCTCCACGTTGCCCGCGACGACGGCCGCGGGGGGCTCGGGGGCGAGCATCGATCCGGGCGGGACGACGATGCGGAGGGGGCGCAGACAGCCTTCGTTGAGCGGGATGTCGTCGTCGACGAGGGTCCGGAAGACGTAGAGGACCGCCGCGTGGACGACGGAGAGGGGGGCGTTGAAGTTGGTGGCGAGCTGCGGGGAGGTGCCGGTGAAGTCGATGGTCGCCGAGCGTCGTTCACGGTCGACGCCGACGCGTACACGGATGACGGCTCCCGAGTCGGTCCGGTAGGTGTACGCGCCGTCCTCCAGGGCGTCGACGACGCGCCGCACCGCTTCCTCGGCGTTGTCCTGGACGTGCTTCATGTACGCCTGTACGACGTCGAGGCCGAAGTCCCCGATCATGCGGGCGACCTCGTCGGCGCCCTTCTGGTTGGCGGCGATCTGCGCGCGCAGGTCGGCGAGGTTGGTCCTCGGGTCGCGTGAGGGGTGGGGCGCTTCGGTGAGTAGACGCAGGGTCTCCTCCTCACGGAACCGGCCGGCCTCGGCGAGCAGCCAGTTGTCGAAGAGGACGCCCTCCTCGTCGATGGTCCGGCTGTCCGCGGGCATGGAGCCGGGGGCGATGCCGCCGATTTCGGCGTGGTGGCCGCGCGAGGCGACGTGGAAGAGGATGTGCTCACCCTCCGTGTCGAAGACCGGAGTGATGACGGTGACGTCGGGCAGATGGGTCCCGCCGTGGTACGGGTCGTTGACCGCGTAGGTGTCCCCCGGTCGCATGCCCGGGCCGCGCCGGAGGACGGCCTCCCTGACGCTCGTCCCCATGGATCCCAGGTGGACGGGGATGTGGGGGGCGTTGGCGACGAGGTTTCCGTCGGGGTCGAAGAGTGCGCAGGAGAAGTCCAGACGTTCCTTGATGTTGACGGACTGGGCCGTCGACTCGAGGCGTGCGCCCATCTGTTCGGCGATCGACATGAAGAGGTTGTTGAAGACCTCCAGCAGTACGGGGTCCGCTTCTGTGCCGAGATCGGAACTCTGCGTGACCGCCGCGCGTTCCATGACCAGATGCCCGTCGTCGCTCGCGGCGGCGCTCCAGCCGTGGTCGACGACGGTGGTGGCGCTCGCCTCGGTGATGATCGCGGGTCCGGTGACGCGCTCGCCCGGCGGAAGCTGCTCACGGCGGTGCAGGGGCACGTCGCGCCAGGCTCCCCGGTCGTGGAGGCGGGCGGTCGCCGGGTCGGCGGGCGCGGGGCTTCGGGTGTTCAGGGCGGAGAGATCGGGGGGTTCGGTGAGACCGGTGGCTTCCACGGAAAGGGCTTCCACGACGATCGGCCGGTCGAGGGTGAAGGAGTAGGTGGCGCGATGGAGTTCTTCGAAGGCGCGGGCCATGGCGTCGGGCCCGGTGAGGGCGACGGTGAGCGTCGTGTCCGTGCCGTCGTAGCGGAGCTGGGCGCGGCGGGCGACCTCGACGCGGTCATCGGGCACGTTCTCCGCGCGGAGTTCGGCGCGGGCCGCGCGTTCCAGTTCGTCCGCGGTCCTCAGGACGCCGGGCATCGCCGGCGCCCCGAGGGGCTCCTCGACGGACTGCTCGCGCATCGCGGTGATGTCGGCGAGTCCGATCCCGAGCGCCGAGAGCACTCCGGCCATCGGCGGGACCAGGACCGTGCGGATACCGAGGGAGTCGGCGACCCTGCACGCGTGCTGGCCGCCGGCGCCGCCGAACGTGGTCAGCGCGTACCGGGTGACGTCGTGTCCCTTCTGCACGGAGATCCGCTTCACGGCGTTGGCGATGTTGGCGACGGCGATGTGCAGGTAGCCCTCGGCGACCTGCTCCGGGGTCCGGTCGTCGCCGGTCCTCGCGCGGATCTCCCTGGCGAGCGCCGCGAACCGGTCGCGCACGAGGGCGTCGTCGAGCGGCTGGTCGCCGCCGGGGCCGAAGACCCGGGGGAAGTGGGCGGGCTGGATCCGTCCGAGGGCCACGTTCGCGTCGGTGACGGTGAGGGGGCCGCCCGCGCGGTAGCAGGCGGGGCCGGGGTCGGCGCCCGCCGAGTCGGGGCCGACGCGGTAGCGGGAGCCGTCGAAGCGGAGGACCGAGCCGCCGCCGGCGGCGACGGTGTGGATGTCGAGCATGGCCGCGCGCAGCCGGACTCCGGCGATCCGGGTGGTGAACACGCGCTCGTACGCGCCGGCGTAGTGCGAGACGTCCGTGGACGTGCCCCCCATGTCGAAGCCGATGACCCGGTCGTATCCGGCGAGCCGCGACATCCGGGCCATGCCGACGATGCCGCCCGCGGGACCGGACAGGACGGCGTCCTTCCCGCGGAACTGGCCGGCTTCGGCGAGGCCGCCGTTGGACTGCATGAACATCAGCCTGACGCCTCGCAGTTCGTCGGCCACGTGCTGGACGTAGCGGCGCAGGACCGGCGAGAGGTAGGCGTCGACGACGGCCGTGTCCCCGCGGGGGACGAGTCTCATCAGCGGGCTGACCTCGCTGGAGAGCGAGACCTGGGGGAATCCGGTGCGGGCGGCCAGCTCGCCGACCGCCTCCTCGTGCGCCGGATGGAGGTGGCTGTGCACGCACAGGACGGCGACGGCACGGATCCCTTCGTCGTACGCCTCCCGGAGGTCCACGGCGAGGGCGTCCAGGTCGGGGGCGCGCAGGACCGTCCCGTCGGCGGTGATCCGCTCGTCGACCTCGATCACCCGCTCGTAGAGCGGCTCGGGCAGCACGATCTCGCGGGCGAAGATGTGCGGGCGGTTCTGGTAGGCGATGCGCAGGGCGTCGCGGAAGCCGCGGGTGACGACGAGGAGGGTGCGCTCCCCCGTGCGTTCCAGGAGGGCGTTGGTCGCGACGGTGGTGCCCATCCGGACGGTGTCGACGCGTGCGTGTGCGGCGTCCTCACCGAGGAGTTCCCGTACGCCGGCCACCGCGGCGTCGTCGTACCGCGCGGGGTTGTCGGACAGCAGCTTGTGCGTGAGCAGGCGGCCGTCCGGGCGCCGCGCGACCACGTCGGTGAACGTGCCGCCCCGGTCGACCCAGAACTGCCAGCCTGTCACGTCTGTTCTCCGCTTCCGCGCTGCTCAGAGCGCCCGGAGGCCGTTGATCACGTTGCGCAGAATACTCTCGTCCGGCAGCTCGGCGGGGGGCACCGGACGTGTCACATGGACCAATTCCTCACCCACGAGGTCCCCGATGAGGACACGGACCACTCCGATGGGGAGATCGAGTCCGGCGGCGAGTTCGGCGACCGACTGGGGCGTGTCACGACAGAGCTCGACGATGTCCACGTGTTCCGGGGACAGCGTATGGTCCGCTTCCGGGTCGTCCGCGTGCGGCTCGGCGACGACCACCGCGATCAGGTCGAGGCGGTGCTGGGCCGCACTGGTGGTGCGTCCGCGCGTCATCGCGTACGGACGGACCACCGGTCCCGCCTCGTCGTCGAACCAGTGGCGTCCGCCCTGACCGTCTCCGCTCATGCCATCCCACTACCCGCCCGCGGACAGGTCGGTGCGCGGGGCGGCGCCCAGGTGCACTCCGACCCGCTTGACCAGCAGCGTCATCTCGTAGGCGACCTGCCCGACGTCCGAGTCGGCGTCGGAGAGGACGGCCAGGCAGCTGCCGTCACCCGCCGCGGTCACGAAGAGGAACGCCTCGTCGAGCTCGACGACGGTCTGGCGCACGCTGCCGGCCTCGAAATGCCGGCCGACCCCCTTGGCGAGGCTGTGGAAGCCGGACGCGACGGCGGCGAGGTGCTCGCTGTCCTCCCGGGTCAGTCCCTTGGAGACCCCCGTGGGAAGACCGTCGCCCGAGAGCACGATCGCCTTGTGGATGCTGGCCACCCGCTCGACCAGGTCGTCGAGCAGCCAGTTCAGCTCCCCCGACGTCTGGCCGGACATGGTGGGCCCTGCGGCCTTCGGTGCGGTCATCGACCGTCCCCCTTAGTCGTTCCTCGTGCTGTGCCGTCCTGGGCCTGGTCGCCCTCGGCGTTCTTCTCCCGCCCCCGCTGCCAGCCGCGCTGGAGCGAGGACATCCGGCTGCGTACCTCGTCGGCGTCCCGGTCGGCAGGGTCCGCGCCCTGTCCGTCGCGGGCCTTGTCGCGTTCGGTGCGCCACGCGGGCCCGTCCTTGAGCTGCGGCGCCAGACTGGCCTGCCGGACGCGGCGGGGCAGTGCGCCCGCGTTCGGTTCCGACCCTGCCGCGGCGGTCGCCGGGGGCGTCGCGTCCGTGCCGGCGGACGCACCGGTGCCGGCGCGACGGTTGCGCTGGGGCAGTGCGGGGGCCGCGGCGCGCTCACCGTCGCGGCGGGCCGGGCCCTCGCGGCGGTCGCCGATGCGGCGCGAGGGAATCTCCGGGCGGTCACCGCTGCGACGGGCCGGGATCTCCGGCCGGTCGCCGATACGGCGGGCCGGGCCGTCACCCAGCCGGCCGAGGCGTCCGGCCTGCGTGGCGCCCTCCAGGCCGGCGACGTCCGGCTCCACCGGCTCGCGGTGGTCCGTGGGTGTCTCCGGCTCACCGACGCGCCGGGGGCGTGCCCGGGTCACGGGGCGGCCGTGCGAGCTGACGAGCTTGGGGGCCCCGCGCCGGGGCAGCGGGACGGGGGCGTCCGGGTGGCCGTCGTCGTCGGCGCGGGCCCGCTCGTCCTGGCCGTCGTCTGCGGGCTGGTGCTGCTCCACCGGCACTCCGGCGACGGAACGCCGCGGCCGGAACAGGCCCCCGCGTTCACTGTCTGCATCTCCGAGAGCTCCCGGGAACCCGCCCAGCACGTCCAGGCCGACCGGCGCCTCCAGATCGACGGGCGCCTCCAGCTCGACCGGACCGTCCAGGATGGAGGCGGGCAGCCCCGGCAGGCCGGGCAGCTGTACGGGGACGTGGGAGAGGGCGGCCTGCTGTTCCGCCTCGACCTCGGCCTCCTTGCTGGGGAGCGCGCGGTCGAGCCGGAAGCCGATGCCGTTGGTGTCCGGTACGTCGTCGGTGAGGAGCGTGTCCGGGATGAAGACGACGGCGGTGGTGCCGCCGTAGGGGGACGGCTGCAGGGAGACGCGGACGTTCTGCCGCTGGGCGAGACGGCTGACCACGAAGAGGCCGAGCCGGTCGGTGTCGGAGAGTTCGAATTCCGGGGTCTCGGCGAGACGCAGGTTGGCGTCGAGGAGTGCTTCGGCCGCCATGCCGAGGCCGCGGTCGTGGATCTCCAGGGTGAAGCCGTTGGCGACCCGCTCCCCGACCACCTGGACGGCGGTGTGCGGCGGCGAGAACACGGTCGCGTTCTCCAGGAGTTCGGCCACGAGGTGGGTGAGGTCGGCGACAGCGGGGCCGGTCACGGCGACGCGCGGCAGCCGGCGCACCTCGATGCGCTCGTAGTCCTCGACCTCGGCCACGGCGGCGCGGACGATGTCCATGAGCTGGACGGGTTTGCGCCACTGCCGCGAAGGGGCGGCTCCGGACAGGATGACCAGGCCTTCGGCGTGCCGGCGCATACGGGTCGTCAGGTGGTCGAGGCGGAAGAGGTCGGCGAGTTCGTCGGTGTCCTCGGTCCGGCGTTCCATGGTGTCCAGCAGGGTGAGCTGCTTGTGGAGCAGGACCTGGCTGCGCCGGGCGAGGTTGACGAAGACGTCGGAGACACCGTCGCGCAGTTCGGACTGTTTGACGGCGGCCTCGACGGCGGCGCGCTGGAGGGTGTTGAGGGCCTGGCCGACCTCGCCGATCTCGTTCTTGTCGTACTGCAGGCGGGGCGCTTCGGTCTCCACGTCGACCTGTTCACCGGCGGAGAGGCGCCGCATCACGCTGGGCAGCCGGACACCGGACGCCTCGTGGGCCTCCAGGCGCAGCCTGCGCAGGTCCCGGATGAGGCCGCGGCCGATGCGTACGGACAGGATGAGCGAGACGAGTACGGCGGCGAGGCCGAGGACGCCGACGACGGCGGCCTTGACGATGACGCCCATCGCGACGGGCTGGACGCGGTCCTGGTAGCGGTCGTTCGCCTCGTCGTCCAGGTCGGCCAGTTCGTCGAGGACGTTCCCGGCGGCGCTGTCCCAGCTCTTGGCGGTGACGCCGTGCGGCGTGCCCGCCTCGGCGTTGACCACGGACTGCTCGGCCACGCGCAGGGGTGCCGTGCCGGCGTTCTTCCAGTAGCGCTCGTAGCGGACGCGCTCGGAGGAGGGCAGCAGGGGCAGGCTGACGTCGTACATCAGGGCCCGCTGCGCCGCGAGGTCGGAGACGTCACGGATCTCGCCCCGGGTGAGATGCCCGGCGACGAGCGCCGAGCTGAGCAGGGCGTCCTCCCGGGAGAGCAGTTCCCGGGCGCGGGAGGCGTTGACGAGGGCGCGGCCCTGCTTGTCGAGCTCCACGTCGTCCAGCACGTGGAGGTTGGCCAGCAGGGCGTAGCAGGGGTCGACCAGGCGGTTGTAGAGGTCGAGGGCCTGGGACCGGTTGACGGTGCCGTCCTCGACACTGCGGCGCAGGGCCGGAATCCCGTCGACGGCGTCGAGGAGGGAGGTGAGACGCTCGGAGGTGCCCGAGCCCAGATCCTCGCGCAACTCGCCGTTCGCGGCGTTCCCGCGGACCTTCGCGACGACCGCGTCGGTGCGGTGGCGGCTCCGCTTCAGTGCCGCCAGGGCGTCGGAGGCGCGGGGGTCGGCGAGATAGACAAGCGTCTGCCGGCGTTCGGTCTGCAAAACCCGGATGGTGTCCTCGGTCGGATAACCGATCTTCTCCACGGCCGACGACACCTCGAACAGCCGGCCGGCCTCACGTCCTGTCAGGACCGTGGTGAAGCCCCAGATGGCGGTGAGCGACACGAGCGGCACGAGGAGCAGCGCCACGATCTTCCGGCGGATGGACTTCCCGCGAAAGCGCATGGCCTCCCCCAGCTCGACCCCCTCCGGCCCGGGGGTACACATGTGCGTCAACAAACGGCGTGAGCCTACTACCGACGCACAGGTAACTCGAAGGGCCGTTCGCGGCCTCCCTTCCGTTTCGGGGAACGAGACGTCCTCAGTTGTCCGTTCATTGGGGGAGATGCCTGCCGCGATTCGACCACCGGGAACCAGTGACATCCGGTCGGTGACACGGGGCAGTTGGCTGGAAAGTATCGCTCACCGGGAATCTTCCGGGCACGTTGTTCGTCTTTCTGTACGGGAATCGGGGGCGGAATCGGCCACAGGCGCCGCATGCCGCGTCCAGGCGGCGTAAAACAGCGCAAGCCGGGCAGCCAAAGGGGAACCGGAGTCCGGGACACCGGAACGACCGGAGTACGTGGTCTGCAGGGCGGTGGGGAGTGACAAGGTGATGGGCACGGCGGAGCGGCACGCGACGGCGGGGATCGGCGTCGCGCAGCCCCAGGCGGCACCACGAGCCACCCGGGCACGCGGACAGGAGGTTCCGGCGCGGGTCGACGAAGAGCGCGCGTACTACCGGCCGTTGTGGATCGAGGAACCGGCGCGCGGGAGGCGGCTGCCCGACCCGGTGCGCACGGCGGCGGTCCGCGCGGTCCTGATCATCGCGGTCACGCTGATCCAGGCAATGGTGGCCCTCCTGAGCACGCTGGCCGGTTCGTGGCTGGCCTTCCCGATGGTGCTCAGCAGCGTGGCGAGCACCGTGGTGGCCACCTGGGGCGTCCTGGACGTGTGGGTGACCCGTCAGGTGTGGAACCAGCGGCACGGCGTGGTGTCGGCGCCGAGCAGCACGGCCCGCGCCCTGCGACGCGAGCGCCGCAGGGCACACCGCCAAGCCCGGGCGGCGCAGCGGTCCCAGGAGCGAATACGCCGGCGCGGCGGGGCCGGACGCCGGCTGTCGCACTCCTGACGGCAACTGGCCCGTGCCCGGTTACGGCGCCGCTGCGTGACGCGCGCGGTGTCGCTCCGTGAGGCACACGGTGTCGGCGGCCGCGCCACCGGGCGGGCCTGACGTCAGGCCGTCCGAGGTGCCGCCGGACGCTTGTACATGCGGGTCGCCGTGATCTCGCTGTGCACCGCGTCCCCGTCCGGGCCGGGCTGCGGCAGACCGGGCCTGAGGTGCTCCTCCACGGAGATGTACTTGAGCCCGGCGCGCAGGTCCGCGTCGTTGCGCAGGCGGATGACGAGCGGGAACTCGGCGAGCGCGGTGGTGTCGAAGAGACCGGTGGTGTAGAGGAGCTGGACACCCAGCGCGTCGGAGACGGCCCGCTGGAGTTCGAGCAGGTACGTGGCGTTGGCGCGCCCGATGGGGTTGTCCAGGAAGAGGGTGCCGGCGTGCCGGTGCCGGTCGCGTCCGCGGTCGTTGGAGCGCAGCGCGGCCATCGTGCAGTACAGGGCGATCGCCGCGGTGAGCAGCTGGCCGCCGGAGAAGACGTCGCCCATCTGCCCCACCGGGACGCGTTCGGCGCGCAGCACGGCGTCCGGCTTGAGGATCTCCACGGCGACGCCCTTCGGCTGGAGTGCGGCGCTGACACCGCGCAGCAGCAGCGACATGCCGTCGCGGCGCAGGTCGGTGTTCTTCCTGACGGCCGCCCTGGTGGCTTCGTCGATGACCTCGCCGAGCCGCTCGGCGAGCGTGGCCTGGTCGGGTTCCTCGAAGCGGATGCGCAGGAACTCCTGGCCCGACCACTCGCCGAGCCCCTCCGGGAGACGGGACAGCCGCTGTGCGGAGCGCAGGGTGGCCAGCGCCGACTCCACCAGCCCGCGCAGCCGGTCGACGATCGAGTCGCGGTTGCGCTCCAGCTGGTCCAGCTCGTCGGTGAGGACCCGAAGTCGCGGCGCGAAGGCGTCCGCCCACTTCTGGGCGTGCTCCGGCAGCGACGAGGCGGGCAGCTCGCGGATCTGCTGCCGGGCGGGGGTGCGGACCTGTTCGTAGCGCGTGGAGTTGGCGTGCCGGACCAGGATGTCGCTCGCCTCGCGCACGGCCGCCTCGGCGGCGGAGAGGTCGGCGGCGCAGCCGCGCAGCGAACGGCGGGCCTCGGCGGCGGAGTGCCGGGCCTCTTCGAGGGTGCCCGGGTACGGCTCTGGTTCGTCTCCCTCGTCGTCAGCCTGTTCCCGCAGCAGGTCCCTGAGCAGTGCGGCCGTCTCGTCGAAGCCGCCGGCCCCGTCCTCGGCGGCGCGGTGCGCGTCGAGCAGTGCGGCGTGCGCCTCCCGGGCCGTGCTCAGGGCGTCGCTGTGCGCGGCGAGTTCACCGGTGGCGGTGCGCAGCAGCGCCTGGGCGTGCTCGGCGTCGCGGGGCGTGAGGTCCTCGGGCAGCCCGGTGTGGGCCTCGCCGTCGTCAGGGGCGTGCCGCTCCGCCTCGCCGCGCAGCCGTCCGAGGTGCTCGCTCGCCGTCGACATGCGCGTTTCCAGGAGCTGGACGAGTTCCTCGGCGCGTGCGGCGGCGGCCTGCCGGGACGGGCCGTCGGAGCCGTCGGGCGACTGAAGGAGCTGTGCGGCGCGCGTGCGCACCTTGTTGCTGAGCCGGTCGAGCTCGGCCAGCGCCGCGCTCTCGTCGCTCTCGGCCCGCGCCTGCTCGGCCCGCAGGTCGGCGCCGACGCCGACCTTCTCGTAGAGCTGGGAGGCGGCGCGATAGGCCTCGCGCAGGGCGGGGAGAGAGGGCCGGGAGGTGGCGGGGGCCGGGCCGTCCGGTGCCCCGGCGCCGTCGCCGGCCGCGTCCCCGGCGTCGGTGAGGTGCGCCGAGTCGTCGGGCACGCCCGCGATCTCGGACCGTTCGGCGCGCAGGGCGCGTGCGGTGCGGCGGGCGTCGTCAGCGGCGCGCTGCGCGGCCCGGCGGTCCTCGTCGGCGGCGCGGGCCCGCTCCAGGCAGGACTGGGCGCGGGCCTCGGACTCGGCGGCCTCGTCGGCGAGTTCGCGGAGCTGGACCTGCCAGCCGGCCCGTTCGCGCAGCCGGAAGGCCAGTCCGGCGAGTGCGTCGGCGGCGCGCCGGGCGCGCTGTGCGGCCTCCTGGCGCTCGTCCCGTACGTGGGCGGCCTCGGCGGCGGACTCGTCCGCCTCGGCCCGGAGCGCACGTGCCTCGGCGAGTTCCGCCTCGGACTCCTCGGCGAACGTGCGGGCCTGGCGGGCCGCTTCGGCGAGCTCGGCGAGGCGGCCGGCCGGACAGCCGGCGCGCCAGGACGCGAGTCTCGCCGCGAGTTCCCGGTCCTTGGCGAGCCGCGCGGCGAGCGCCCGGATGTCCTCGTCCCTCCGGGCCGCACGGGTGCGCAGCGCCTGCCGCTCCTCGTCCGCGGCGTGCTCGTCGTGCATGGCGGGGTTCGGTGGTACGAGGAAGACGTCGCCCTCGCCCTCGCCGGTGGCGGGGGTGGGCGCGAGCAGCGCCGCGGCCGTGCCCACGGCGACGGCGGACCGCGGGAGCAGCGCCGCGTCGCCGAGGGTTTCGCGGGCCCGGGCGTGGGTGTCGGGATCGGTGATGATGACGCCGTCGACGAGCTCCGGCCGGGCGGCGAGCACCTGTGCGTGGTCGGCGGGGTCGACGGCCTGGGCCAGGTAGCGCCAGCCGGGCAGGGCCGGGATGCCGTGCTCCCCGAGGAACTCGACGGTGGCCAGGACGTCGGGCCCCGGCGGCAGCAGTCCGCCGTCGCCGAGCGCGCCGAGGATCCGGGCGTCGTCCGCCGCGGCGGTCCTCAGCTCGAACAGCTGCCGTTCGGCGTTGGCGACCCCGTCGTCGAGCTGCCGGCGGAGATCGTCGGTGGCGTGGTCCAGCTCCTCGGCCGACAGCGGGGTACGCCTCTCGCCCCACACGTCGTCCTCGTGCCCGCCGCGGCCCTCATCGGTGGTGCCGCGTCCGCCGCCCGAGCCGTTCGGGGAGGCCGCCGGGGCGGCGGCGCCGGAGCCCGCCGCGCTGCGCGGCCTGGGCAGTCCGGCCCTTCCCGGTCCCGGGACGCTGTGGGGCAGGCTCAGCAGCTCGGCGAGCCGTTCCTCGCCCGCGAGGGCCTCGGCGGTCCGCCGCTCGGCGTCGTGGGCGCGTTCCGCCGCGGTCGACGCGTCGGCGGCGCGGGCCGCGGTCAGTTCCGCGCGGGACTCGGCCGCGGCGGCCTCCCTGGCGTGTTCCGCGGCCCGGCGGGAGGCGTCGCGTGCCGTGTCCCAGGCGGCGACGGCCGTCTTCTCGGCGTCGCTGGCGGCGAGCGCGGCGCGGGCCGGGTCGGCGTCGGGCGCGCTGTCGTCCAGCCATCCCGCGCGCACCGCTTCCGCGGTCTCCTGTTCGACCTCGGTCAGCCGCTGGCGCAGATGGCCGATCTCGCTGCGGGCCCGCTGCGCCTGGGTGGCGGCGGCGGTCGCGTCGCGGTGGGCGGCCTCGCCGGTCTCCTGGAGTCCGGCGGAACGCTCCTCCTCCTCGTTGGCGAGGGCCTCGGCGCCCTCGGCGGCTCCGTGCAGGGCCCGTACGAGATCGACGGCCGCCCGGGCCCGGGCGGCCAGCGCGGGCGCCGCGTCCCGCTCGGCCTCACGGATCGCGGCGGCCACGCGCGCCGACCGGTCGGCGGCGGCCCGGTGCCGCAGTACGGCCTCGGCGGCCTGCCACGCGGAGTGCAGGGTGCGCGCGTCGGCGAGCTCCCGCTTCTGGGCGGCGGCCGACTTCTCGGCGCCGGCCAGTGCCAAAGACGCGTGCCGGTAGGCGAGTTCGGCGGCGATCAGCGCGCTGCGGGAACGGGCCGCCTCGGCCTCGGTCACCGTGTGCGCGGCTGCCGTGACCCGCTGGGCGAGGTCCCCGGCCCGGCCCCGCTCCCCTACGGCTCGCGCGGACAGGCGCCGGGCCAGTGTGCGTGTGCGGCGTTCGGCGGCGGTGTGGATGTCCCGGGCCCGGGCCCGGGCGCCGGCGGCCTCCACGATGCGGCCGAGCAGGTCGGCGGATCCGGCGGTGAAGTCCCGCTCGGCGATGAGTTCGGAGCGCCGCCCCAGCTTGTTGCCGAAGCCGCTGACGAGGTCGGCGAGGCCGTCGGTGTCCCGGGTGTCGGTGACGGCGCGCAGCAGCAGGTCCGTGAAGTCGGAGTCCTTCTTGACCGCGAAGAGGCCGGCGGCCTCACCCTCGTCGGCGTTCATCTCCCGCTGGTAGCGGAAGAGTTCGGGGTCGAGACCGAGATCGCCCAGGTGTTCGTTCCACCGGTCGTGGATCTCCTCCCAGTGCACTTCGAGGTGCGGGTACGACTTGCCCGCGTCCGTGAGGGCGTCCCGGAAGCCCTTCATGGTGCGCCGGCGCCCCTGGGCCCCGGAGGCACCCTCGACGGGCGGCCGCATCGCGGTGGCCTCGGCCACGGGCAGGCTGTCGAGACTCAGTCCGGGACCGGGCCGGAAGGAGTACCAGGCCTCCGCGAACTTCCGGGGATCACCCGACACCTGCCGTCCGCGCCACTCGCTGACCTTGCCCACGACGACGCATTCGCCGGTCAGCGTGTGCTGCCACTCCAGCGCGACGTGCCCGCAGTCGTCGGCGAGCAGGAACTTGCGCAGCACGCCCGAACTGGCGCCGCCCAGTGTGTTGCGGTGGCCCGGCAGCATCACCGAGAAGATCAGCTTGAGCAGCACTGACTTGCCGCCGCCGTTCTCCAGGAAGAGCACTCCCGCGGGGGCGGGGCGGCGCGGCGGCCCGACGGGCTCCTCCTCGAAGAACTCCGCCTGCGCGGGCGCGGGGTCGGGCACGGGCTCGCCGACACCCCGCAGGTCCAGCACGGTGTCGGCGTAGCGCGCACCGGCGGGGCCGATGGAGTAGAGGCGGACCCGGGACAGCTCGTACATGGTGGCGGACTCTCGCGTCGGTCTTCAGCGGGGGCGGACGGGGTGGAGGCGGGCGGCGGGGAGCGCCCTCAGGAGTGGAAGGGCAGGCCGGCGTCGGCGACCAGGTCCATGTCGTCGGTGTCCTCGGCGGGCAGCAGGGTCGCCGTGCCGTCGGTCACGGGGACGACGCCCAGCTCCAGCAGCTCGGCCAGGGCGGCGCTGCCCGCCAGGTCCCGGACCTGGAGCTGGTAGCGGGCGGTCGTGCGGTAGGTGCCTCCCGCGTCGTCCCCGGTGCGCTGGAGGAACCCGGACTCGGTGAGGAACGTGACGGCCTTGCCGACGATGCCGGTGGTGGAACCGGCCAGTCTGCGCGCGTCCTTGGTGGCGCCGGTGGAGCTGCGCCGTGCCCAGATCCGCCAGGCGGCCTCCAGGCCCGGCGCGTCCGTGGCCGGGTCGGTGTTGACGCCCCGTTCGTCGGCCCGCTCCTCCAGGCGGCGGCAGGCCTGCCGGACGAACGCGTCCACGCCGTTGACGGAGACACGTCCGATGTAGCCGTCGTCGGCCAGGTCCTCGGGGCGCGGGAAGGCCATCGCGGCGACCGCGAGATGGGCGAGCCCGTGCAGGAAGCGGTCACCCGAGTCGGCGGAGGCCCGGCGCGCGTAGTCGCCCATGCGGACGGCGAACACGGAGTCCTCGGCGGCGGTGACGGCCATCCCCGCGCGCGGGGACACCTCCAGGACGACCAGGCCGAGCCCGGTGGCCACGGCGTCCGCGAGCCGGGCGAAGGGCGGGTCCTCCCGGTAGCGCCGCAGCAGCTCCGTGTACTCCTGGTCGCGGGACGGCTGCAGTCGGGGCTGCAGTCCGAAGGCGACGAGCCGCGCCGCGTCGGCGGCGTCGGCGGGGGTGACGGCGGCGCCGGTCGCCGGTGCGGCCGGGGCGTCCGGCTCACCCCACTCGACGTGCTCGGTCACGGCTGGTGCTCCTTGCTGAGGTGGTGTCCGCGGTCGGACGGTTGCGGGTGTACGGGCGGTCGGCCGCCGCCCCGGTGGCTCCGGTGCGCCGCGCCTCCGGCGGCCGGGCGGTCCCTGCACGGGCGGCGGCCCCGGCGCGTGCGGTGGCCACGGCGCGTGCGGTGGCCACGGCGCGTGCGGTGGCCACGGCGCGTGCGGTGGCCACGGCGCGGCGGCCCCCGGCCGGAAGTTCTCCGGTCCGCGGGCCCTCGGTCCGGGCGGCTCCGGTCCCGGGGACGCGGGCGCCGCGCGTGGCTGTCATGCCGCCTCCGTGCGGCCGGCCGCCATGCCCGCGGCGTCCAGCAGGGCCGTACCGACGATGAGGTCGGCGCCGCCGAACTCCGGGTCGTCCAGCTCCGTGCCGTCGTCCACCGCGAACAGCAGCTTCTCCTCGCCCTGGCGGTACGCCGTGCCGACCGGCGGGCTCGCCGCGTGCACGGCGAGCAGCGCCACCAGGTACGGCAGTTCGGGGTCGCGGCGACGGGCCTCGGCAAGGAGGCCGGACAGCCGTCGGGGCGCGTCGGCCGGAAGGTCGAGCAGGTGTGTGGCGGCGGCGAGCTGCTCCTCGCTGAAGCGGCTGTCGTCCGGCGTGGCGATCAGGTCGGGCTCGGGCATCTCGGCGCCGAGGTGCTCCCGCTCCGTCGGGGGCGTCAGCAGTATCTCGACGAGGTCCGCGACCCGCACCGACACGGGTGTGCGCAGGCCCGTGCCGTGGGCGAAGAAGGCGTCCGTCACCCGCAGCGCGCTCTCGGCGGCGAGCGGCAGCACGGGGGCGACGAGATGCCCGTACAGGTCGATCCCGGAGGTCGTCATGGGGGCGGCGAATGCCTGCCGGTCCTGCTCGGCGCGGAACAGCGGGCCGGCCTCCAGGAGCCGGGACTGCAACTGGGTGTGGCGGCGGATGCAGTCCTTGACGATGTCGACCAGCTCGGCGGCGCGCCGCTTCTGCTCGGGGTCCTCCGACTCGTCGCGGGCCTTGCGGATATTGGTGAGGATCGCGTTCTCGTGGCGGTAGCGGTCGGCCACGTGGTCGAGGGCCTCGGCGATCATGTCGGGCACGGCCCGCGTCCAGTCCACGGCGCGGACGTTGCGCCGGGTGGCGTCCAGGGCCCGCCTGAGCGTCTCCGAGTACTGCACGGTGCGGTAGCGGGCCTGCTCGGCGGCGAGCTGCGCGTCGGCGAGGCGGCCTCTGCTGATCAGCACCTCCAGCTTGACCTCGGCGGCGATCTGCGCGCTGGTGACGTCGGTGTCCAGGGCGCCGACGAGGACGTTGACCGCCTCGTCGGTGGTACGGAGGTACACGCTCCCGCCGTGGCCGGGCACCTCCTCGATGAGCTTGAAGTCGTAGTCCCGGCGCACGTACGAACCGTCCGGGGCGAAGGTGCCGTACACGGCGCGGAAGCCGCGGTCGACGCTGCCGACGTTGATCAGGTTCTCGAGGACCCAGCGGGCCACGCGCTCGTGCTCGGCGACGGGCCGCCGGGGCGCCTGCGCGGCGATGCGGGGAATGAGCCGGGCCACTATCTGGTCGTGGTCGGCGCCCGTGTCGAAGTCCATGTTCAGGGTCACGAGGTCGATGGCGGCGAGGGCCACCTCCGCCATCCCGTACACCGAGTACTCACCGGCGAGGTTCGCCTTGCGGGCGTCGAGGTCGTGCAGCGGTGCCGTGCAGGCGAGCGCGCGCAGCCGCCGCGCCAGGCCCTCGTCGGCGGCCGGGCCCGGCGCGGGGCGCGGCCCCGCGCTGAGCTGGGGCGGAACACTGTCCGTCGATGCAGGCGAAGTCACGGTGCACAGACTAGGTCCTCGGTCCGACAACGGTCGAAACGGCGCAGATGAGACCGCGTGACCGGCCCCCGCGGCCGTCTCGTCCCGGGCGCCCCGCCCGGTCGCGGCCGGACCCGCGGCCGCTCCGCCCCGGGCACTCCGCCCCGGGCACCCCGCCGCGGGGACGCCGCCCGTCCGGCGGCCGCCCGTGCCGTGCCCTCGCTCAGTCCCCCGCCGGCTCGGCCCGCGCCACGCGCCGGCTGTAGACGTCCACGACGAGGTTCCGCGAGTCGTCGAGATAGGCGGCGAGCAGCTGCTCGGCCTGCTCGCGGGCGCCGGACCGCAGCGTCTCCAGGATCTGTCCGTTGCGCGCGAGGTACGGCTCGTGCAGCCGCCGGGGGTCCGCCATCACGTGGAAGGCGAGGCGCAGTTCGGCGAAGACGCTGCGCATCAGTTCGTCGGTGCGGGCGCTGCCCGCGAGGGCGACGAGTTCCCGGTGGAAGTGGATGTTGGCCGTCGAGACGCCCGCCCAGTCCCCCTCCTGCGCCGCTTTCCGGCCGTCCTGGACGGCACCCGCGACTCCGTCCAGCGCGTACGGGGGCGCGCCGAGTCCGCGTACGACGGCGCACTCGACCAGGCGCCGTATGCGGTAGATGTCCTGGACGTCCTCGACGCTCAACACCCGTACGAAGACGCCGCGGTTGAGTTCGTGGACGAGCAGCCGCTCGTGGGTGAGCAGCCGGAACGCCTCGCGCAGGGTGTTGCGGGAGACGCCGAGCGCTCCCCCGATGCTGTCCTCGGACAGCCGCGTCCCGGGCGGGAAGTACCCCTCCGCGATACGGCTCCTGAGGATGTCCGCGACCCGCTCCGCGGTGCTGGTCCGCCCCAGCAGGGCTCGATCGTCCGCCAGTCCCGACAGCTCCGCCATGCCCGGAATTCAATCGCAGTCCGAAGAACGAGACAACACGGGTATTGAGGGATCGTTCAACGATCCTCTACCTTGTCGATGCGGCGCCGGTCACACCGCTGCGGCGCCGAGCGTCTCCCGCACGGCACGGCTCAGTCCTCACGCACCCTCCATCCCTCAGCGAGGTGCCCATGAGCACGACCCCTCCCCCTCAGGCCCTGCCCGCCGAAGCCCCGCCCCGCACGGGCGAACTCCCCGGCGAAGACGGCGCGTTCGGCTGGCTGCGCGCCCTGGGGCCGCGCGGCCGCCGCGCCTTCGCCGGCGCCTTCGGCGGCTACGCCCTCGACTCGTACGACTACTTCACCCTGCCGCTGAGCATGGTCGCGCTGGCCGCGTACTTCGGCCTGGACAGCGGCCAGACCGGCCTGTTCACCACCGTCACGCTGGTCGTCTCGGCCGTGGGCGGCGCCGTGGCGGGCGTGGTCGCCGACCGGATCGGGCGCGTCAAGGCGCTGCTGATCACGGTGGCCACGTACGCCGTGTTCACCGTCGCGTGCGGCTTCGCGCCCGACTACGAGACGCTGCTGGTCTTCCGCGCCCTCCAGGGCCTCGGGTTCGGCGGCGAGTGGGCGGTCGGGGCGATCCTGGTCGCCGAGTACGCGAGCCCGAGGCACCGCGGCCGTACGCTCGGCGCGATCCAGAGCTCCTGGGCCGTCGGCTGGGCGCTCGCGGTGGTCGTCTACACGCTGGTCTTCCAGTTCCTGGGTGACGACCTCGCCTGGCGGGTGATGTTCTGGACCGGCGCCCTGCCCGCGCTGCTCGTCCTGTGGGTGCGCCGGCGGGTGCACGACGCCCCGGAGGCGGCGGCGCGGCGTGAACAGAGCGCGCGGAAGGGGTCGTTCACCGCGATCTTCCGGCCCGCCTCGGCGGGCACTCCCGGTCTGCTGCGGACCACCCTGTTCGCGGTTCTCCTCTCCACCGGTGTGCAGGGCGGCTACTACACGCTGGCCACCTGGGTGCCCACCTATCTGAAGACGGAGCGCGACCTGTCCGTCGTCGGCACGGGCGGCTACCTCACCTTCCTCATCTCCGGGGCGTTCCTCGGGTACCTGACCGGCGGATACCTCACCGACCGGCTGGGCCGCAAGCGGAACATCCTGCTCTTCGCGGTCCTCTCGGCGGCCGGCATCCTCGTGTACGCGAACATCCCGAGCGGAGCCAACACCCTCCTGCTGATACTCGGTTTCCCGCTCGGCTTCTGCATGTCGGCCATCTTCAGCGGCTTCGGCTCGTTCCTCAGCGAGCTGTACCCGACGGCGGTGCGCGGCACGGGACAGGGCTTCACGTACAACACCGGCCGCGCCGTCGGCGCCGTCTTCCCGACCCTGGTCGGCTTCCTGGCGGACAGCTGGGGCGTGGGCGGCGCGCTCGTGTTCGGTGCGATCGGCTACGTCCTCGCGGCGGTGGCCCTGCTCGGTCTCCCGGAGACGCGCGGGAAGGAGCTCCGGTGAGGGCCGTCACCCGGCGCACGGACGCCATGGCCGCGGGCCGGGACCACGGCGACCGCGACGGCCTCCCGCCGCTCGGTCCCGTCGGGCACGCGCGCGCGTGGACCCCCAGGGCGGCGCAGGCCCGGTTCCGTACGGGCGTGTGCGGTCCCACCGCCGGGGTCGCCGCCGGTCACGCCCAGGCGAACCTGATCTCCGTCCCGGCCGACTGGGCGTACGACATGCTGCTGTTCTGCCAGCGCAACCAGAAGGCCTGCCCGGTCCTCGACGTCACCGACGCCGGCGCGTGGACGACGGTGCTCGCGGACGGCGCGGACCTGCGCACCGACCTCCCCCGCTACCGGGTGTGGGAGCACGGCGAACTGGTCGACGAGCCGACCGACGTGCTGGACCGCTGGCGCGGCGACCTGGTGTCGTTCCTCATCGGCTGCAGCTTCACCTTCGAATGGGCGCTGACCGCGGCGGGGGTCCCGATGCGCCACATCGAGCAGGGCCGCAACGTCTCCATGTACGTGACCGGCCGGCGGTGCCGCCCCGCCGGGCGGCTGCACGGCCCCATGGTGGTGTCGATGCGTCCGGTCCCGCCCGAGCACCTCGCCGCGGCGATCCGGGAGAGCAGCCTCCTGCCCGCGGTGCACGGCAGCCCGGTGCACTGCGGTGATCCGTCGGGGCTGGGCATCGCGGACCTCTCGCGCCCCGACTTCGGCGATCCCGTGGACATGGAGTCCGACGACATCCCGGTGTTCTGGGCCTGCGGGGTGACCCCGCAGGCGGCGGTGATGGCGTCCCGGCCCCCTTTCGCCATCACCCACGCACCGGGTCAGATGTTCCTGACCGACACCCGCGACGAGCGGTACCGCGTCGTCTGATCAGCGCCGCGCCGCGCGAGGGCGGCCGGACCGGCAGAAACGGAAGGACCATGACCCCGATCGACCTCAACGCCGACCTCGGCGAGGGCTTCGGCCGCTGGCGGCTGACCGACGACGAGCAGCTGCTGTCCGTCGTGACCAGCGCCAATGTGGCCTGCGGCTTCCACGCGGGCGACCCGGCCACCATGCGGCGGGTGTGCGAGCTGGCGGCCGCGCGCGGCGTACGGATCGGGGCCCAGGTCTCCTACCGCGATCTGGCCGGGTTCGGACGGCGCGCGATGGACGTGCCGTCCGGCGAACTGGCGGCCGAGGTGGCCTACCAGATCGGCGCGCTGGAGGTCTTCGCGCGCGCGG
This sequence comes from Streptomyces sp. NPDC008313, assembly GCF_042956125.1. Taxonomy (NCBI): domain Bacteria; kingdom Bacillati; phylum Actinomycetota; class Actinomycetes; order Kitasatosporales; family Streptomycetaceae; genus Streptomyces; species Streptomyces sp. NPDC008313. The sequence continues at coordinate 400,053 of NZ_JBIBFR010000002.1, read as the reverse complement.
CGGGCACGCGCGTGTCGTACGTCAAGCCGCACGGCGCGCTCTACAACCGCGTCGTCCACGACGCGGAGCAGGCGGCGGCGGTCGTCGAGGGCGTGCGGCTCGCCGGCGCGACGCTGCCCGTCCTCGGGCTTCCGTCGTCGCTGCTGCTGAAGACGGCGGAGGAGGCCGGACTGCCCACCGTCACCGAGGCGTTCGCCGACCGCGCCTACACCGACGAGGGCACCCTGGTGCCGCGCGGCGAGCCGGGAGCGGTGCTCGCCGACCCCGACGCGGTCGTCGAGAGGTCGGTGGGACTCGCCCGCTTCGGCGTCGTGACGTCACACTCCGGCGAACGGGTCGCCGTCCGGGCCCGCTCCCTGTGCGTCCACGGGGACACGCCCGGCGCGGTGGAGCTCGCCCGGCGGGTCCGTACCGCGCTGGAGTCCTCCGGTCTGCCCGTCAGGGCGTTCGCATGAGGGCGCTGCCGGTCGGTGAGCGGGCTCTGCTCGTCGAGGTCCCGTCGGGCGAGGCGGCGCAGGCCCTGCACGCGGAGCTGCTGCGCCGCCGCGCCGACGGTTCCCTGACCGTGGGGGAGATCGTCCCCGCGGCCCGCACGGTGCTCCTGGACGGCGTGGACGATCCCGGCCGGCTGGCCCGCCTGCTCCCGGGATGGGAGATTCCGCCGCTGCCCCCGCGCGCGGGGGAGGCGGTCGAGATCGCCGTACGGTACGACGGCCCCGACCTCGGGGACGTCGCGCGTCACTGGGGCGTCCGGGAGGACGAGGTGGCCCGGATCCACTCGGCGGCCGTCTTCCGCGTCGCCTTCTGCGGGTTCGCGCCGGGGTTCGGCTACCTCACGGGACTGGGGTCCCGGTACGACGTGCCGCGCCGCGCCACGCCCCGTACGGCGGTCCCGGCGGGCTCCGTGGCCCTCGCCGGCCCGTACACCGGCGTCTACCCCCGGTCCTCGCCGGGCGGCTGGCAGCTCATCGGCACGGCGGACGCGGTCCTGTGGGACCACGCGCGCGTGCCGGCCGCCCTGCTGTCCCCGGGCACCAGGGTCCGCTTCGTACTGGCGGGGCGTTCATGACCGACCGTGCCCTGTCCGTCGTGCGCTCCGGGGCTCTGACCACCGTGCAGGACCGGGGCAGACCCGGTCACGCCCATCTCGGGGTGCCGCGTTCCGGGGCGCTCGACGCGCCGGCCGCCGCCCTGGCCAACCGGCTCGTCGGCAACGCGCCCGACGCCGCCGTCCTGGAGTCCACGCTGGACGGCTGCGCGCTGCGCCCCCGCCGGGCGCTCACCGCCGCGGTCACCGGTGCGCCCTGCCCGGTCACCGTGGACGGACGTCCGGCGCCCTGGGGAGCGCCGTTCCCGGTGCCCGCCGGGGCGCTCCTCGACATCGGCCGGGCCGTGCGGGGGGTACGGGCCTATGTGGCCGTCTCGGGCGGGGTGGCCGTCGACCCGGTGCTGGGCAGCCGCTCCACGGATCTCCTGTCGGGGCTCGGCCCCGCGCCGCTCGCCGACGGCACCGTGCTGCCCCTCGGGCGTCCGGGGCTCCCCCACGCGCGCGTGGACGTCGCCCCGCAGCCCGGGCCGCCCGCCGAACTCGTCCTGCGCGTCACGCCGGGGCCCCGCGACGACTGGTTCACCGCGGTGGCCCTGCGCACCCTGACGTCGCGCGCCTACCGGGTCTCCCCGGCGAGCAACCGCATCGGCCTGCGGACGGAGGGCCCCGCGCTGGAGCGGGCCTTCACGGGTGAGCTCCCCAGCGAGGGGATGGTCCTGGGTGCCGTCCAGGTACCGCCGGACGGCAGACCGGTCGTCTTCCTGGCCGACCATCCGACCACCGGCGGCTATCCGGTGATCGCGGTCGCCGACCCGTCGGGCCTGCCCGCAGCGGCGCAGGCCGTCCCGGGCACCCCGGTCCGCTTCACGACGGCACGCCGTCGCGGCCGGGCGGGGTGACGCGCCCTCACACGGTGGGCCTGTCGGGTCCGATCCGGCTGCGTACGGCCGTCTGGACCTCCGCCTCCTCGGCGGGATCCGCGGCGAGCCGGCGGAGCTGGTCGACCACGCGCGCGTCGCCGGTCTCGGCGTACCGTGCGGCCACCTCGCGGGTGGTCTCCTCGCAGTCCCAGAGGCACTCGACGGCGAAGCCCGTGGGGAAGGACGGATCGGTGGCGGCCAGGGCGCGGGCGGCCCGGCCGCGCAGATGGGACGAGGCGGTCTCCCGGTAGACGTGGCGCAGCACGGGCGCGGCGCAGGCGATGCCGAGCCGGCCGGCTCCGTCGACCAGTGTCCACAGCGTCGGGGCGTCGGGGCCCTCGCCCCGGACGGCCTCGCGGAGAGCGCCGAGCACCAGTTCGCTGTCCTGTGCCCCGCCCCGGCAGGCGAGCATGCGCCCGGCCGCGGCCCCGAGCTCGTCGGGCCGGTGGGCCCAGCCGCGCGCCCGGTCGACGGCGGCGACACTGCGCAGGCGTTCGAAGGCCTCCACGGCCGCCTCGACGACCGCCGCCGACCCGGTGCACACGGCCGTCTCGATCAGGTCGAGTACGTCCGGGTCGTTGCTGTCGGCGAGATAGCGCAGGGCGGTGCAGCGGGCTCCTTCGGTGCCGGCGCGCGCGGCACCGAGGATCTCGGGCCGGTCCTCGGGGCCCGCCACGGCGGCCAGGCATCGGGCGGCGGCCACGTGGTAGGAGGCACCCCGGTCGGCGCCCTGCTGCGCCCAGTCGAAGACGGCGCGGACACTCCAGGCGGGTCCGGAGGGCCGCATCTGCCGCTGCCACCGGTCGAACGAGCCCCGTTCCCGGGCGGCACGCACGCGCGTGCCGACCGAGGGGCGGGGATCGTCGGCCCACAGGCGCCACGGCCGCGGCTCGAAGGCGTCGCGCACGGCGGCGGCCAGCTCGGCCTCGCCCTCGGCGTCGGCGGGGAAGCGGGCGAGCACGGGGGCGGCGAGGGCGCGCAGTCCGGCGTCGTCGTCGCGCAGGGCGAGCTCGTCGAGGGCCCAGGCCCAGTTGCTGCCCGTGGCCGCGTACCGCCGGAGCAGCCCGAGGGCGTCCCGCCGGCCGTACGAGGCGAGGTGGCCGAGCACCGCGAGCGCGAGCCCGGTGCGGTTCTCGTCGGCGTCCAGGACGTCCTCGGCGTCGAAGAGGTGGCCCTCGATCGCGTCGAGGTCCCCGTTCAGATCGAGGTGGAGACGGGCGTAGTAGAGGGAGCGGTTCTCCACCTGCCAGTCGTGGCGGGGGTCGCTGAGCACACACTGGTTCAGTGCCGCGAGCGCCTCGGCGCGCGGTGCGGTGAGCGCGTGCAGCGTGCCGTCGCCGCGGCCCCTCTGGAGCAGGCCGAGCAGCGTACCGCTGGGCGCTATGACCGGTTCGAACATGGGAAACAGCCTCACATCAAGCGTCGACGCAACCGGGGGTCCTGCATTACCTGGCCGCGTGACAACACGTCGGTGCGCCCGCCGTCTCTTGCTTGCTGTAGCCCATCTTCCTCTGCCTCTCGTCGGTGGCCCATGCGGGCCGTTTCACGGCCCGCGCGGTGCGGCAACAACTGCCTGGCCATCGCGTCCGTGAATCACGACGTCATGATGACCCAGCGCTTCTTCCTGCCGCGACCGCATTTCCGGCGGCCCCGTACCGCCTCCCCCGTTTCGTGCGTTCTGCCTGGTCAGGGCAGATGCATCAGTGTGTGCCGAACAGTTCGAGCAGCTGTGTCCTGCCGAACATGCGGGCCGTGTCCACGGCCGAGGGGGTGCCCGCGGCCGGATCGGCTCCACCGTCGAGGAGCGCCCGGATCACCTCTTCCTCTCCCTTGAAGACGGCGCCCGCGAGCGGGGTCTGGCCCCGGTCGTTGATCCGGTCGGCCTCGGCGCCGCGCGCCAGCAGCGCACGCACCGCGTCGGCGTGGCCGTGGTACGCGGCGAGCATCACGAGCGAGTCGCCGCGGTCGTTGGTCAGATCGGCGGGGACGCCCGCGTCCACATACGCCACGAGAGCCTCGGCGTCGCCGCGGCGGGCCAGATCGAAGATCTTGGTCGCCAGCTCCACGACCTCGGGGTCGAGGGCTTCGCTCATCGGCCGGACCGCCTCTCACTGCGACGAACTTCTGGGGACCGCGCACGCGGTCTGCGCGAGCGTACGGCAGCGAGCGGCGCGGCCGTACGGGTGAACCGTCAGGGTACTGGCTGTCACGGCACATACCGGGCGGCGCACGGGGCCCGGACGGCGGCCGTGCCCCCCGGCCCCGCTCGCCCGGGCCCCGCGACGACGGGCTCCGCGCGAAACGCCCACTTCAGCGGCCCCACTGCGGCGAAAGAGGCCGTTTTTCACCCACTTGCACCTTTTATCGTATGGATACATGCTGTGATCCTGGGACAACTGATGGTGACTGTCCCCCACCCACCAGGAGAGCTCACATGATTCTGTCCATCTCAGGCGTCGTCCTGCTCGGCATCATCGTCTTCCTGTTCTTCCGCAAGGACGGGCTCAAGGCGTCCCACGCCCTCGTCGCGTCCCTCTTCGGCTTCTACCTCGCGAGCACGGCCCTGGCGCCGAGCATCAAGGCCGGCGGGGAGAGCCTGGCGGGCCTCCTCGGCGGGATCAAGTTCTGACCTCCCTGCCCCTCGCGCGCACCTCCAGGAGACAGCAGTGGCCCGGCGCCCCCTCCCCCGCATCCTGAGCAACGGCAGCGCCCGGATCGCCCGAAGCCGGGAGCTGGCCCGGACGGCGGCCGACGGCGCCACCGACGTCCTCCACCCGCTGATCACGATCACGCGCGGGCTGCGCCGGCTGGCGGCCGCCGGACGGCGCAGATGGGGCGCGACCCCCCAGGACCGGCGCGGGCCACTGCTGTGCGCCGTCGCCGCGGTCGTCCTCGGCGTGGCACTGGTGCCGTACGGGCCGCCCGTCGCCGTCATCGCCCTGATGACGGCGGCGGCGTGGACGGGCCGCGACCGCGCTCCGGTGCGCCCCGAGGGCCCTGACGAGTCGCAGGCCCAGCGGCTCCAGTCCCTGTACGACGCCCTGGTCCCCTATTTCTCGGCCCCCGAGGACCCCGACCCGCTGTACGCGCACGGCGGCGGCTGGGACAAGGCGTTCCCCTCGTACGGCTTCGACGAGACCGGACGCGTGTCCGAGCTGAGCATCCGCTACCCGGCGTACTTCACCGACGGCGAGCCCGAGTCCCGGGCCCGGATCGAACAGCTCCTGCGCACCAAGTCCGGCCGGGCCCGCGAGTACCGCTTCGCCTGGTCCGAGGAGGGCAACGAACTCGCGATGACGGTCCTCGCGCCGCTGCCCACCGACATCGCGGCCCAGCGGTTCGTGACCGCGCCGGGAGAGACCGTCCTCGGATTCACCGACGCGGACGGCGTGCAGCGCACGCTGCCCCTGTCGTGGGGCGACGAGCAGCGCGACGTGCCGCCGGTCGTCTGGCGCACCGGAGCCCGCTCCACCGAACCGCACCTGCTGGTCGTCGGGGAGCCGGGCAGCGGCACGACCACACTGCTGCGCTCCCTGGCGCTGCAGGCCCTCCAGCACGGCGACGTCCTGATCGTCGAGGGGGGCGGCGTCGGAGAGTACGCCTGCCTGTCCGGCCGTGCCGGTGTGCTGGCCGTCGAATCCGGCCCCACGGGAGCGCTGGCGAGCCTGGAGTGGGCCGCCCACGAGACGGAGCGCAGGCTGGCCGCGGGGAACCGCGCCAGGCAGGCGGGCCGCCCGGCCCCGGACGACATCGGGCGCCCCCTGTGGATCATCCTGGACCGGCCCAGCACCCTGGGTCACCTCGGCGCGTCCGGGGACCACAGGGACCCGCAGGCGCTGCTCCAGACACCCCTGCGGCACGGACGTGCGACAGGGGTGACGGTCGTCGTGGCCGACCAGTTCGACGGTCTTGACGCGCTGAGCGACGCCGTACGCCGCCACACCCGCGCGCGCGTGGTGCTCGGCCCGGCGTCCCGCGCCCGGCTGGAGGCGGTCCTGGGCGCGCCCCCGCCCACCGTCCCCGCCGCCGAGGTGCCCCCGGGCCGCGGCTACGCCCGGCTGGGCTCGGGCCCGGTGCACCGCCTCCAGGTGCCGGCCACCCCGGACCCGTACGACGACGCCACGGCCGAGTCCGACCGGCAGGCGGTCCTGGCGCTGCTGCCGGAGCGCACGACCGAGACGGACGCGACGGACACGACGGTCTGGAAGGCGGACACCGCCTTCCAGAAGGAGGACACCGTGTTCAAGAAGACGGACGCGCTCCCCGACAGGGAGCCGGCCGTCCTCCAGGACGCGGTGATCGCCCCGCAGGAGGCGGTGTCACCCGCCGCGGACGCCGCGGTCGCCGAGGGCTGACGCCGCTCACGCGACGAACGTGCGCGGCGCCTCCGTCCCCGTGGACGCGCCCGTCTCCACCAGCCGCGCCGCGGCCGCGAGACGCACCGCCGCCTCCTCGGCCACCGCGCCGCCGACCGTGAACGGCAGCCGCACATACCCCTCGAAGGCGCCGTCCACCCCGAACCGGGGCCCCGACGGCACCCGCACCCCGACCCGCTCCCCCGCCTCGGCGAGCCGCGAGCCGGACAGCCCGCCGGTGCGCACCCAGAGCGTGAGCCCGCCCAGCGGAACCGAGAACTCCCACCCGGGCAGCTCCCTGCGCACCGCGGCGACCAGCGCGTCCCGGTTGCCGCGGGCCTGCTCCCGGCGGATGTCGACCGCCTGTTCCCATCCACCGGTGCTGAGCAGCCAGTTCACGGCCAGCTGCTCCAGGACGGGGGTGCCGAGGTCCGCGTACGCGCGCGCGGAGACGAGACTGCGGATCACGTCGGGTGCCGCGCGCACCCAGCCGATCCGCATCCCCGCCCAGAAGGCCTTGCTCGCCGAACCGACCGTGATCACCGAGGAACCCGCCGGGTCGAAGGCGCACACCGGGCGCGGCATCTCCACGTCCGCGTCCAGGCACAGCTCGCTCATGGTCTCGTCGACGACCAGCACGGTTCCCGCGGACCGGGCCGCGTCCACCAGCCGGCGGCGCTGGTCCTCGTCGGCCAGGGCGCCCGTCGGATTGTGGAAGTCGGCGACGACGTACGCGAGCCGGGGCGCCGCGTCCCGGAGCACCTGGCGCCAGCGGTCCATGTCCCAGCCGGCCAGGCCCTCGGCCATCGCGACCGGCACCAGCCGAGCCCCCGCCTCCCGCATCAGCTGGAGGATGTTGGCGTACGAGGGGGACTCGACGGCGATGCGCTCGCCGCGCCCGGCGAACAGATGGCAGATCGCGTCGATGGCGCCCATCGCCCCGGTCGTCACCATGATCTGCTCGGGCATGGTCGGGATACCGCGTGCCGTGTACCGCTCGGCGATCATCGAGCGCAGCGCGGGCAGCCCGGCGGGGTAGTCGCCGTGCGTGTGCGCGTACGGCGGCAGCTCCTCCAGGGCTCCCTGGACGGCCCGGGTCAGCCAGGGCTCGGGGGCGGGCAGGGCCGCGCAGCCGAGGTCGATCACCGAGCCCAGGGCCTCCGGGGGCAGCGGCTCCAGGCCGCGCGCGGGCAGCGGGTTCCCGGCGGGCACGGCCGTCCAGCTGCCGGCGCCCCTGCGGGACTCCAGGAATCCCTCGGAGCGCAGCGCCTCGTAGGCGGCGGCCACCGTGGTGCGGCTCACGGAGAGCGCCAGCGCCAGTTCCCGCTCGGCGGGCAGCCGTGCGGCGACGGGTACCCGCCCCTCGAGGACGAGCAGCCGGATACCGTCGGCCAGCGCGCGATAGGCGGGCGGGCGGCGCGTACCGGGGCCCGCGGGCCTCTCCTGCTGCGAGTTGAGCAGCCGGGCGAGCTGTGCCGCCCCCACCGCCGAGGTCCACTGCGCCATGATGACCGGTCCACCTTGCTCGAATTGGCCCTGGATGACGTTCACCGTCACGCCACAGAGTGTCATGCATCAGTCCACCGACACCACCTTGGGGGAATCTCGTGGCCGTACGCTCCGGCTCGGGGCGGATCGTCCGCCGCCTCGTCCAGCTGTACGCGGGACTGGCGCTGTTCGGCGCGAGTTCCGCCCTGCTCGTCGAGTCGGGCCTCGGCCTGGAGCCCTGGGGCGTGCTGCACCAGGGCCTGGCCGAGCTCACGGGCCTGACGATCGGGGTGGTGTCGATCGTGATCGGGGCGCTGGTGCTGCTGCTGTGGATCCCGCTGCGCCAGCGGCCCGGGCTCGGCACGGTCTCCAACGTCTTCGCCGTCGGCCTCTCCATGGACGCGACCCTGGCGCTGGTCCCGGACACACGCGCGCTCGCGGTGCGGATACCCCTGCTGGTGGCGGGCGTCCTGCTGAACGGTGTCGCCACCGGCCTGTACATCTCCGCCCGGTTCGGACCCGGCCCGCGCGACGGTCTCATGACGGGTCTGCACCGGCGCACGGGGCGCTCGATCCGGCTGATGCGGACCGCCGTCGAGGTCGCGGTCGTCATCACCGGGTTCGCCCTCGGGGGCACGATCGGCGTCGGCACGGTGCTGTACGCGGTCTGCATCGGCCCGCTGGCCCAGCTCTTCCTGCGGGTCTTCGCGCTGCCCGAGGCGCCCGCCGAACCGTCCGCGGCAAGCCCGTCCGCCGAATGCCCTGCCGCAGAAACCCCGGCCACAGCCACAGGCCTCTCCGCCGAGAGCCCGTCCGCCAAGACCCGGGCGGTCGCCTCCGGGCAGGCGGAAGGCGTGACTCCGCGGGTTTCGGTGAGGCGGGCGATCCGCGACGCGGGCAACGCCGTGTCGGACAGAATTTAGCGCCGGGGCCCGAAGGGCGGTAGTGTACGCGTTTGGCCTGCCAGGCGTACCGTTACTGCGCGTCAAAGATAGTGAAGCACTGGGTGACATCTGCTGCCAGATGTGACAATCCGGGCGTTGGTGGGTACAACAAGGGGCGGCTACGACGGCGACGCATGACCCGGAACGGGTACTTCGGGAATCTTTACCGCCGACCGGACGTTGACCGGATGACGACGACAGCGACACCTGTCCTGTGGGCGACAAGCCCGGGAGGCACGATTCATGAGTGAGCGAGCTCTTCGCGGCACGCGCCTCGTGGTGACCAGCTACGAGACGGACCGCGGCATCGACCTGGCCCCGCGCCAGGCCGTGGAGTACGCATGCGAGAAGGGGCACCGGTTCGAGATGCCCTTCTCGGTCGAGGCGGAGATCCCGCCTGAGTGGGAGTGCAAGGTCTGCGGGGCCCAGGCACTCCTGGTGGACGGCGACGGCCCTGAGGAAAAGAAGGCCAAGCCCGCGCGTACGCATTGGGACATGCTGATGGAGCGGCGCACCCGCGAGGAACTCGAAGAGGTCCTCGCCGAGCGCCTTGCAGTTCTGCGCTCCGGCGCGATGAACATCGCCGTTCATCCGCGGGACAGCCGCAAGTCCGCCTGACCCCTCCGGGGGCCGAGCGGCAGACACGTACGCACGCAGCCGCGGGCACCGTACTGAGGTACGGGGTCCGCGGCTCTGTGCGTCCGGGCGACCCCCGGCGTCACCCCCCTGCGGCACGCCGGATGCCGCCGCCCCGCCGCCCAGGCAGAAGTGCCCACCCCGGTGGGTCACGGAGCCAGTGGCTCAGCGGGAGGACCCACGGGGTCCGCGGCTCCGCGCTCCGGGCGGGTCAGTGGCTGAGCGGGGGACGCGGGCCCGGTCGCCGGTCCTGCCGCGGCTCGTCGTCCCGGACGACCTCGCCCTGGACGATCTTTCCGTCCGGGCGGTGGATGCGAGCCTGCTGGAAGGCGTCACCGAAGCCGCCCCTGGTGGCGGCCGCACGCACCCGGCGGTCGATGGTGCGCTCCGTGTACCGGCCCAGGGCCTTCTGCACCGGGGGTATCAGAAGGAGCAGTCCCAGCGCGTCGGAGATCATCCCGGGGATCATCAGGAGCAGGCCGCCCAGCATCATCAGCCCGTTGCCCTCGGTGCCCGCGCTCGCCGGTTGCGCGCCGCTCTGCTGCTGTCGCAGCGTCTCGCTCAGATTGCGGAAGGCACGGCGTCCGGCCCTCTTGATGATCGTGGCCCCGAGCACCAGCCCTCCGGCGATGATCAGGAAGACGGCGAGCCCGCCCGCCGCGTCCGCGACGACCGTGAGCAGCCAGATCTCCAGCACCAGCCATGCGGCGATGCCCAGCGGCAGGAACCTGAGCGGCCGCGAGCGCCGCGGCCGCGTGGAGGGGCTGGGGGTCGAAGCGCCGGTCGTCATGCTCCCAGTGTGCCTGGCGGCGCCTCAGAACGGGATAAGCGGACGATCACCGGCGCCGGTCAGGACGGCTTGCGCCTGGTGACCTTGCCGACCCGCTCCCCCACACCCCACGACGTGACCCGCCACAGGGCCTCCACGAGGATGTCGCGGCTCATCTTGGAGTCGCCGAGCTCGCGCTCCACGAAGGTGATGGGCACCTCGACGACGTGGTAACCGGCCTTGACCGCGCGCCTGGCCAGGTCGACCTGGAAGCAGTAGCCCTGGGAGGCGACCTCGCCGAGACCCAGTCCCTCGAGGGTCTCGCGGCGGAAGGCCCGGTAGCCGCCGGTGACGTCCCGGATCGGCACGTCGAGCAGCACACGGGAGTAGAGGCTGCCGCCGCGGGAGATGATCTCCCGGGACCGGGGCCAGTTCACGACCCGGCCGCCCGGGACCCAGCGGGAGCCGAGCACGAGGTCGGCGCCCTTCAGGGCGGTCAGCAGCCGCGGCAGCTCCTCCGGCTGGTGCGAGCCGTCGGCGTCCATCTCGATGAGGACGCCGTAGTCGTGCTCCATGCCCCAGCGGAAGCCGGCCAGGTACGCGGCGCCGAGGCCCTCCTTGCCCTTGCGGTGCAGCACCTGGACATGGTCGTCGGCGGCGGCCAGTTCGTCGGCGAGCTTGCCCGTGCCGTCGGGGCTGTTGTCGTCGGCGACCAGGATGTGCGCGTCGGGCACGGCGGCACGCACCCGGCCGACGATCGACGTGATGTTCTCCGCCTCGTTGTAGGTCGGGATGATCACCAAGGCCGTGCCGAGCGGGCCGAACTGTCTCCCCTGGGCTCCTGACGCGAGGGTCCCGTCGACGTCGTTCACTGCTGCCCCTTCATGTCCGTACGCAGAGGTCCACCATAGTGGCCGCGGCCTGCGCCGTTGTTACGGCACGTGCGTACGAGGGCGCCGATCGCGCCCGAGCGGGAGCAAGGGGTGCCCGGAAACCACCGAGCCGTCGGTGATTCAGGGGTTTCGCGCTGCGGATCGGGGCCCGGCGTCCTTCGGGCCGACCAGGGGCCCGCTGGCTGCGGGTCGACCGAAAGCCGTTGTCTACTGGACGTCCGGGCCCCACCCGGGTCGCACCTGCCGACCGGCCGGAACGTTCCCTCGCCCCCTGGCGCTGGGCCTGGCTGCCAGTGGTGGTGCGCCGGTGCGGCACACCTCCCCTGACCCAGCGGCACTTCGTGGACCCGCGAAAGTTCCCCGGTCGGACGTCCGGTGGTGGACCCGGCCGAACCTACCGGCCACCCGCGCCCGGCTGTCAACAGCCGCCCCACCTGGGCGTTCTCCACGAAAGCCCAGGTCAGAGCGGAGGATGCCCAGGTGACGCGACGGGACGCCGGGCGTGCGCGGGGGCCGCACCGCCCCGCGAGATCACTCCTGTGGCCGTACGAACACCGTCCGTCCGCCGACCACGGTGCGCAGACAGAGCGGCAGGCCGGCGCCCGGACTCAGGTCGGGCAGGCCCGGGGTGCCGGAGCGGGGGTCGGTGGACCAGCGGGCGACCCGGTCGTCCGGGGCCTGCACGACCAGGTCGTCGGTGCGCCAGACGGCGTAGTCGGCCGGCGCACCGGGCACCAGGACCCCCGCGTCGTCCCGTCCGACGGCCCGCCATCCCCCCCGCGTGTGCGCGGTGAACGCGGCGCGGACCGAGACGGCGTGGCCCCGGGTGCGGTGGAAGGCGGCGGCCCGGACGGTGCCCCAGGGGTCGAGGGGGGTGACGGGGCTGTCGGAGCCGAAGGCGAGCGGCACACCGGCGCGCAGCAGCGCGGCGTACGGGTTGAGGGTGCGGGCCCGCTCGGCTCCCAGGCGCTGGGCGTACATGCCGTCGTCGCCGCCCCAGAGGGCGTCGAAGGCGGGCTGCACGGAGGCGCTGAGAGCGAGTTCGGCGAAGCCGGCGATGGTCTCGGGGGTGAGCATCTCGGCGTGTTCGACGCGGTGGCGGGCGGCGCGGACGCGGGAGAGGCCGACCTTCTCGGCAGCTGCCCGCATCCCGTCGACAACGCGGGCCATGGCGGCGTCGCCGATGGCGTGGAAGCCCGCCTGGAGGCCCGCCTCGGTGCAGGCGACGACGTGTGCGGCGATGTCGGAGGCGTCCAGGTATGCGGTGCCGGTGTGGCCGGCGTCGGCGTACGGCTCGTGCAGGCAGGCGGTGTGCGAGCCGAGGGCGCCGTCGGCGAAGAGGTCACCGGCGGCGCCGACGGCGCCGAGTGCGCGCGCCCGCTCGACGTTCCGCTCGGCCCAGTAGCCCACGACCCGGGGGCCCGGCTCCTCGGCGGCGAGGCGCAGCAGCCCGGTGAAGTCGTCCTCGGAGGAGATCTCCGGGCCACCGCACTCGTGCACGGAGCCGATGCCGAGCGAGGCGGCGTGCGCGAGCGCGGCGCGCTGGGCCTCGGTGCGCTGGGCGGGCGTCACGGCGGCGAGGGCGGCGGCGCGGACGGCGTGGTGGGCGTCGCGGGTCAGCGGGCCGTCGGCGTAGCCGGCGAGGCCGGTGACGCCCGGGACGAGGTCGAGCATGGCGGTGGAGACCACCGCGGAGTGGACGTCGACGCGGGAGAGGTAGAGGGGGCGGCCGCCGGCCGCCTCGTCGAGCTCGGCGCGGGTCGCGGGGCGGCCGCCGGGCACGCGAGCGGCGTCCCAGCCGTGGCCCAGCAGGACACGGTCGGCGGGGCGGGCGGCGGCGAAGTCGCGTACACGGGTGAGGACGTCCGCCGCGGTGAGGGCGTCCGCGAGGTCGAGGCCGGTGAGGGCGAGCCCGGTGCTGGTGGTGTGCACGTGCGCGTCGGTGAACGCCGGGGTGACCAGCGCGCCTTCGAGGTCGACGACGTCGGCGACCCCGTCGGCGAAGGAGTCGGCCGCGCCCTCGGAGCCGACCCAGGCGACATGACCGCGTTCGACGACCATCGCGGTGGCGAACGGGTCGGCGGGACTGTGGACCTCTCCACCGCGCAGCAGCACGGTGTCCGGCGAGGCGGTGCTCTCACTCATGCGCAACAGTCTCGCGCCTCCGGGCGCCCGGACCGCGCCCGGGGGCCTTCCGGGGGCTCGTGCCGCCCTTCCGGCCCTCCCGGGGCGGGGCACCGGCGGCCGGCGCCCTCAGACCCGCGGCGGACGCGCCTCGTACGGTGTGGACAGGACGACGGTCGTGCGGGTCGAGACGCCGGCGAGGGAGCGCACACGGGCGAGGAGTTCCTCGAGTTCGTGCGGGGTGGCGACGCGGACCTTGAGGATGTAGTTCTCGTCGCCGGCGACGCTGTGGCAGGCCTCGATCTCGGGTACGCCCGCGAGGCGTTCGGCGATGTCGTCGGGTGCGCTGGGGTCGAACGGCTTCACCGAGATGAAGGCGGTCATCGGCAGTCCGACCGCCTCCGGATCGACGACCGCGGCGTAGCCGCGGATGACGCCGCGCTGTTCCAGCCGGCGTACCCGCTGATGCACCGCCGACGTGGACAGGCCGGTGGCCTTGCCCAGGTCGGTGTAACTCATCCGCCCGTCCGCGACGAGCAGCTGCACGATCTGTCGGTCGAGCTCCTCCATGGCGCAAGAACCTACAGGCCCGCAGATCACCTCCGATACCTGGCGGCGCAGGTCATAGCCGGTTCGTGATGTGGCCGGGCGGTGGCCGCGGGCCGCGCTCGGGACAAATCAGCCGCGCCCGGCACGCGCGGGTGGCATGTGACGAACGACACAGTGCGCCGACAGGGTCTGTGATGTTCTCGTGATTACCTCCATGACGGGGCGGGAAGTGCTTGCTGTGGCCGAGGCCGCAGTGCCTTGTCGGCCCACCCGAGGGGGAGATCCCATGCAGAGTCTGAAGCGTCCAGGTCGCGGCGCGCCCAAGCGGCGGCAGCCGGTCGTCGAGTCCCAGCCGGAGGGCGTCGAACCGGACGTCCTGGAGGGCGAGGAGCCCGACGCGTACGACACCTTCGAGATGTACCGGGTCATCTGCCCGGACTGCGCGCAGCCGATCGCGCTGCTGGCGGACGAGGAGGTGCTGCCCGAGCACGCGCTGTGCGCGACTCCGTGGGACCCGTTCGGGCTCACGGTGTGCGCGGGTACGGGCCGCGCGGCGGGCGACGCGCCTTCGGCCGACGAGACCGCCGAGCCCCAGGAGCAGGACACCGCGCTGCTGTTGACGCTCCCCCAGGGACTCGACTGGCGCACCCAGCCCTTCTCGCACGTCGGCGGTCCGGGCTCACGCCCGGTGCGGGTCGCGTCGATGGGCCGTCAGGCGGCCTGACGGGCCCTGGCGGCATCACGGTCGCCCACGCCGCGAGGAGACGGTCACGGGCGTCCCGCACGACGGGACGCCTCGCCCGGCATCCGGGCAGGTGCGGGAAGACCCTGCCGGATCCGCCCTGAACGCACGCCCGATTCGGCATGCGGGTGACCTGTGCGCCCGTCCGGCCGTTGACCTGATATGACCCTCGCGCATCTCTCCACGGGCCGTCGCCGCCGCGCCCTCGTGTCCGCAGAATCGGTTCCCCAGCCCCTGGCGCCGCCGCAGCCCCAGGACCCGCCCATCTACCGGGCGCTGATCCGGGCATGGGCCGACCGCGGCCGTACGCTGCCGGGGCGCCACGACCCGGAGTGGGTCCGGCTGGTGGCGCCCCCGGCCGGGACCGGCCGTTTCAGCGCGAGTCGGGACCCGCGAGGTGACGAGCGATGACCATCCGCTGGATCTGGTTGGTGCCCTCGACGATCTGGAGCACCTTGGCCTCGCGCATGTAGCGCTCGGCCGGGAAGTCGGCGGTGTAGCCATAGCCGCCGAGCACCTGGACGGCGTCGGTGGTGACCTTCATGGCCGCGTCCGTGCACAGCAGTTTGGCCATGGCGGCCTGCTTGGAGAACGGCAGGCCCGCGTCGCGCAGCCGCGCCGCCGACAGGTACAGGGCGCGGCCCGCCTCGATCTGCGTCGCCATGTCGGCGAGCATGAAGCGCAGCCCCTGGAAGTCGGAGATCGGCCGGCCGAACTGCTGCCGCCCGGTGGCGTATCCGACCGCCTCGTCGAGGGCCGCCTGCGCCACGCCGATCGCGCAGGCGGCGATGCCCAGCCGCCCGGAGTCGAGCGCGGACAGCGCGATCGTGAAGCCCTGGCCCTCGTCCCCGAGGCGCCGCTCGTCGGGGACGCGGACGCCGTCGAAGTGGACCTGCGCCGTGGGCGAGCCCTTCATGCCCATCTTCTTCTCGGGCACCGCCGCGCTCAGCCCCTCGGCGTCGCCCGGCACGAGGAACGCCGTGATGCCACGGGGCCCCTCGACGCCGGTACGGGCGAGCACGGTGTAGAAGTCGGCGATGCCGCCGTGGGTGATCCACGCCTTGCCGCCGGTGATCACCCAGTCGTCGCCCTCGCGCACGGCCTTGGTCCGCAGCGAGGCGGCGTCGGAGCCGGAGGCGGGCTCGGAGAGGCAGTACGCGCCGAGCAGGCCGCCGCCGAGCATGGCCGGCAGATGTTCGGCCTGCTGTTCCTTGCTGCCGAAGTTGGCGAGGGCGTGGCAGGCCAGTGAGTGGACGCTGACGCCGAGACCGACGGTCAGACGCGCGGCGGCGAGCTCTTCGAGGACCTGGAGGTAGACCTCGTACGGCTGGTCGCCGCCGCCGTACTCGGAGTCGTACGGCAGTCCGAGCAGTCCCGACTCTGACAGCAGCCCGAAGACGTCGCGCGGGAAGTGTCCGGCGTCCTCCTCCTCGGCCGCCTTCGGGGCGATCTCACGCTGCGCGATGTCGCGGACGAGCGAGATCAGATCCCGGGCCTCGTCCGTGGGCAGTTGCCGGTCCACCGGCTGCGGGGCGCGGTCGGGCATGGCGACGCTCTCCTCCCTGTCGGGCACATCGGCGGGCGACGGCCTTGGGTGGGGCGGCTCCGCCGGGTCTCACAGTGCACAGCCGATGCTGCCGTCCCGGGTCTCGGAACAGGCTGACCAGCGGCTGTGGCGCTGTGAGTATGCCCGATCCGCAGCAGCGCGTCACTTGTTAACGACCGCTTACTGAAAAGAGATCTGTTGGTCCGAACCATTGGCACAGGGGTCCAGGCCTCTCCGCGGTTGTGCCGGGCGGCCGGAAAGGGCCCACGCCGCGGCTACCGGCGGGCGGGCGGCGGGGCCGGGTAGGCGGGGTCGAGCTCCTCGACCGCGCGCAGCGCGCCTCCCAGGGTCTTCACCAGCAGCTCGCGCATGGTGTCGCGCGGCAGTGCCCGGTGGCCGATCCAGTCCAGGGTGGCGCCCTCGACGCCGCACAGCCAGCCCAGCAGCGCCATGCGCGGCAGCGGGGCGACGGGCCCGTGACCGCCGTCGCCGGACGACGGCCACGCGCCCCGCGCGATCGCCTCGATCATGGCCTCGCGCACACCGTCCCGGATCGCCTGCACCTCGGCGTCGAAGCCGACGCCACCGCTGATGATCGTGCGGTAGGCGGCCTGATGGTGCTCGGCGTAGCGGAGGTAGCCGTCGATGGTGCGGTGCACCCGGTCCGCGGGCGGCAGATCGAGCGCGCCGGCCGCCCGGGAGACGAGGTCGGCCACCGAGTCCTCGATGACCGCCAGGTAGTAGCCGCGCTTGGACGCGAAGTAGTAGTAGATCAAGCCCTTGGCGACCCCCGCCTGGCGGGCGATGTCGTCCATCGACAGCGCGTCGTACGACGTGTCGGCGAACAACTTCCGTCCGGTGGCGATCAGTTCGGCCCGACGCGCCACGGAACGCTCGGTACCGCGTGCGCGGGGGCGGTCGACGCCTTGTCGGCTTCTGCTCAATTCCGGCCCTGGTCTCCAGCTCCCGACGGGGACACGCGCAGTATGGCAGACCCGCACCGGGCGGCTGTTCGACTCTGATCGGTTCCGGTCGGTTCGGGCGCGGCCGCCGGCGCCGACGGGCGGGAGGCGGTCCGGTCAGATCAGGCCGAGCCGGGTGACGAGCATCGCGACGACCACGACCAGAACCCAGCCGACGACGTGCTCCAGGATCTCCGGGCCGTCGTCGGGACCGCCGGTACGGGCACGGACGCGGGCGGCGATGGCGGTGGTGGTGGTGGTCATGGCTTCTCGCAGTCGTCGTCTTGCGGTGGACTCCCCCACACGGCGGGCTGAGCCACCGGCATGTCCACCTTGCCACCGGAACGGGCTTTTGCGAGGGAGACCTTGGTCACGCGCCCGCAGGCCGTGGCACGGGTCCCACCGGGCCCAGGACGGCCGCGCGGCGGCCCCCGGCCCGCACCGGACGGGCGAGGGGGCCGCCGCGCACGCGCGGTCCGGCTTCAGCGGACGCCCACCGCCGCGAGGGCCTTGCGCTGGCGGGGCGAGGGGTGCGCCGGGAAGTACAGGTAGCAGACGCCGCCCGTGCCCGAGACGACCCTGCCACTCGCGTTGTACCGCTTGGTGCGCAGCCAGATATTTTCCCACTCGCGCCGCTTGTAGACGCGGCGCACCGCGTCGTCGCTCGGCGAGGCGGGGTCGTTGGCGATCACGTCGCCGTCGGCGGTGAAGCCGATCACCGTCATCAGATGGCCCGAGGTGCCGTAGCCCGACCCGGTCAGCTCGGTCTCCAGGAAGGACTGGGACGTTATGGCCGGGATGCCGGCGGCGATCAGCGTCTCCAGGTCGGTGAGCGAGCCGAGCCGGGTCACCACGCCCTGCAGGTCCTTGTACGTGGCGGCGTACGCGGCGTTGAAGGGCCAGTTGCCGCAGCCGTCGTACTGGTAGTCGAAGGTGAAGCGGGCCGCGTGGCACACCTGCGGGTCCCGGTACGTGGGGTCGATCCAGGCCAGCTGCTCGGCGGTGGGCCTGCGTCCCCAGTACTCGGTGATCATCTGTGACGAGGTGGGGCTGCACCAGGCCTCGCCCCCGTTGTCGTACTCCGGGTACTGGCCGGCGTGGATCTCCTGCGAGTAGCGCGGGACCCTCAGCTCCTGGGCGAGACCGGGCGTGGACGCGGGGACGGTGAAGCGGTCGGGGATGTCGGAGCCCATGGCGCCGAGCCGCCACACGGTGGGGGTGGCCTTGCCGCCGGGCGCGCGGTAGAGCGTCAGCCGCAACCGGTACGACACCAGGCGCAGGCCCGAGGCGGCGTCGTCGATGGCGAACGTGTCCGTCCAGATGCTGCTTCTGCCGTCGCTCTGGTCGTCGAGCGAGGTCCGCCGGATGTCCTCGTCGCCCGAGGCCCAGCGGCCCATCACGTACCAGGGCGTGTCCGTGCCGTCGGAGTACGTGCCCATGAGCTCGACCTGGAGCCAGGTGCCCGCCGGGGTGCGCGCGTTCCAGGACGCGATGACCTCGGTGGCCGGGACGCCGAGCCGGTGGACGGGGCTCGTCCAGGTCGCGTACTCCCAGGCGGCGGTCTTCCCGGTGTGCGGATCCCGGTAGTCGACGCGGCCCTCGGGGCGGGCGATGACGAGTCCGGGGCGCGCGCCCGCCACGGCGCGGGTGCCGTGCGCGGTCCCGCGGCGCCAGTCCGCGTACGAGGTCCAGGCGTGGTTGTCGACGAGGCCCGCGGGGGCCTTCACCGGCCGGGCGGGCGTGGCCGCGGCGGCCGGGGCGGTGGCCGAGGCCGCCGCGGCGGCGACGGCCACGGCCAGGATCGATCTGCGGGACGGCTCTGAAGCTCTGGTCATGGGTGGGTGACCCCCAGTTGTCCGGAATGGGCGGTTCAGACGCACGGTCGTGCGCCAACTATGGACGCCCGGTACCGACTTCTGCCAGCACCTCGACCCGCGTCGCACCCATGAATATTGGTCCCGACCACTGGCGCCTCGACGGGCGGCGGGCCCCGGCGCGCACGGGTCGTGCGCACCGGGGCCCGCCGGGGGCCGTGGGTCAGATCAGGTCCATCGCGGCGACCTCGTCGGGGCGCCCGTAGCTCACGGGTCCCTGAAAGCGGCGGCGCGCGGTGGCGAACCACCAGATCGTGGCGACGACGAGCACGACGGCCAGGGCGATCGACGCGTAGTTGAAGGTGTCCACGGTGATCGGCGAGGCCTGCGGCAGCATGAACAGCACGCTGCTGAGCAGGATCCAGGTCACGGCCACGATGCCGACCGGCCTGCTCCACCGCCCCAGGTTCCACGGGCCGGGCCGGAACTCGTCGCCGAGCCTCAGCCGCAGGAAGATCGGCACGGCGTAGGCGAGGAAGAGCCCGACGACGTTGACGCTGACGATGGCGGTGAAGGCGGTGTGCGACCACCAGCCGGGCAGCACCAGGGCCAGCGAGCAGCCGACCGCGAGCCACACGGCCTTGACGGGGGTGCGGGTGCGCGGTGAGACCGAGTGCCACCAGCGGGACCCGGGCATGGCGCCGTCCCGGGAGAAGGCGAAGATCTGCCGGGTGTTGCTGGTCAGATTGGCGAGGCCGCAGAAGAGCATCGCGCCGATCACGATCAACAGCATCGCCTTAGCCATGCCCATGCCAAGCCCGTCGATCAGAATCTGCACGGGCGGGGCCGAGGAGCCGGCCACCCGGTCGTAGTCGTGAATGCTGTAGACGAGGGCGAGCATGAGGATCAGTCCGGTGATCGCCGAATAGCCGATCGCGCGCGTGATCCCCTTGGGCGCGTTGACCGTGGCTTGCACTGTTTCCTCGGACATGTGGAAGCTGCCGTCGAAGCCCGTGAAGGTCCAACTCGTGACCAGCAGGCCGAGCATCCCTCCGTAAAGGCCGTTCGTGAAACCGGTGTTGTTCGCGAAATGCGTGACGAACGACGCGGACTGGTGATCGTCCGGCATCACGATCAGTGTGCTCACGATCACCACGAGTCCGATCAGCAGCCACCACACGGAGATGCGGTTGAGCACGGCCACGAGCTGCACCGTGTACGTGTTGGCCAGGCCCTGCAGCACGATGATCACCGCTGTGATCAGCACCGTCTGCTGTGCGGTGGGCTCGTAGGAGGACCACTGCATGGCGACGAACGCCTGGATGAAGGTGGCCGCCGCGTAACCGGTGGCGGCCGTCCCGCCCACCTGGCCCACGAAATTGAGCCACCCCGTGTACCAGGACCAGGCCCCCTTGTGCCGCTTGGCGAGTTTCCCGGCGGAGAAATAGAGCGCCCCACTGGTCGGATAGGCCGAGGCGACTTCCGCCATGGCCGCACCGATGAAGAGCACCATGACGGAGACCCCGATCCAGCCGAATACCAGAATGCGCGGGCCGCCCGCGTTCATTCCGAATCCGAAGGACGAGAAAATTCCCGAGATGATATTGATGATGGTGAAAGAGATCGCGAAGTTGTCGAACGCCTTGAAACGGCGCGTCAGCTTTCGCGGATATCCCATCGCGTGCAGCGTCGCATCGTCGTCGAGCGCCGCGGAACTCTCACCCGACCCTGGCGCGGCACGTCCTCTGCTGCGGGGGGCTGTTATCCGTTCTGACACGACCGGGCACCTTTCTGGTGGGGGCGGAGGAAGGTGGTACGTACGGAGGGGCCGGCGTCAGTCGGCTCCCGGCACGGGGAGCCCGCAGGCGCGGCGGGCCCGCGACAGCTGCTCCTCCGGCTCGCCGAACACGCTCCAGGGCATGCGGGAGGCGTAGGGGCCCATCGCCATGAGCACGGCCCGCGCCTCGAATTCCCGCTGGGCCATGAACAGCGCGTGCGCGAGGTAGGCGAGGTCGAGCACGGGCGTGAAGCGGTAGCCCGTCACATGCGGCAGCCAGTTCTGGTAGATGGCCAGCGCCGTGGAGCGCCACTGCGGCTGCTCCCAGACGCGGTCGGCCAGCAGCTGCGAGGGGTTGTAGCTCTCGACGAGGGCGACCAGCGGAAGCAGCCGCAGCGGCGAGGAGGCGGGGGCGCGCTGGCTGAGGAAGGCGGCCACGTCCCAGGCCGCGTTCACCGACCCGCCGTGCCGGGCGAAGAAGAACGTCAGGAACCGGTGGTGCCCCTCGCGGTGATACGGGTCGAGGCTCAGGATGTGCGAGAACAGCTGCCAGGGGCCGGGCGGCGCCGTGAGCAGCCCGTGCGGCGCCGGGTCGCGCAGATCGTGCAGCCGCGCCATGGCCAGCTTGGCGGCCCACGGAGTCGGGTCGGCGGGCGCCACCGTCGCGGCCCGGTCGCAGGCGGCCAGAGCTATGCGCTCCAGTGCCTCGGCGCGGTCGTCCCCGCCGTCGGCCGCGCGCAGCGCCCGCAGCACGGCCACCCGGGCCCACAGCAGGGCGGCCTCGGGTGCGGGGTCCTCGGCCAGCCAGCGTTCGGCGAGGTCGGAGTCGGCCGCCTCGGAGGCCAGGACGAGGGAACGGTGGGCGCGCAGCCCGAAGTCACCGCGCGTCTCGGCCAGTGCCTCGTACGCGCTCAGATAGCGGCCCGCGCGAACGTCCACACATACGCTCGCGAGTCTGCGGTCGTCCGCCGCCGGATGCCATACGAACTGCCCCTCGAATAACCCCGCGGCCATCTTCCCCTGTCCGTCCCCGTGCGACGTCTCGCAGATACGCAACAGGCACACTACTCAGCTCAGGCCACAAGAGGAACGGCACTTCCGAAATACCCGGTTCCGCCTCCACCCGTTCGAACGGAGGGTGAAAGATGTGCGTTGAAGATGATTCAAGGGATGGTTCAAAGTGACACCATTTTTTCGCCCCCTCCCCCACCACCTCCCCCATCCCCTCCACGGTCTTCTCCATTTCCCCGGCCCTTCTCACGCTTCATCCCGTCCCGGACCGCGGTAGAATGTTCCCCCGGAATATGCCTCCACCGCGCCGCCCGGTCCCGCCGGCCCCGGCGCACCGGCCCGGCCCCGCACCAGACCCCTGGACCCGTCATCCACGACCTCGCGACCCGCCTGCGACGGCTGCCGCCCGCCTGCGGCCCCGTCCGCCTCGTCGCCGTGGACGGGCACGCCGGGTCCGGGAAGTCCACCTTCACCGCCCGCCTGGCCACCGCCCTCGGCGGCGCACCCGTCCTGCACCTCGACGACGTCGCCACCCACGCGGAGCCCTTCGCCTGGACGGAACGCCTGCTTCGCCAGGTGATCACACCCCTCGGCCGCGGCGAGAGCGCCCGCTACCTCCCCTACGACTGGACCGGACGCCGCTTCGGCGACCCCCGGGACCTGCCGCCGGCGCCCGTCGTCCTCGTGGAGGGCGTCGGAGCGGGCCGCCGTGCGCTGCGCCCGTTCCTGACACGGCTGCTGTGGATGGAGCTGCCCCCGGACGAGGCGTGGACGCGGGGACGGCGACGGGACGGCCCGGCCCTGGGCGACTTCTGGACCGGGTGGGAGCGCGAGGAGCGCCGGCACTTCGCCCGCGACCCCTCACGGCCGTTCGCCGACCTTCTGGTACGGCAGTGTCGGGCGGGGTACGAGGTGCTGCCGGGGCCCGTGGGCACGTCCGAGCCGGGCCTGTTCGTCACGGACGGTGACTGACGGTCGGCAATGTGCTGAACCCGTGAAGATCGCCGTTCGGGAAGTTGTCCCGGTGCTCCAACTCCGCTTGACCCAGGGGCCGTACAGGACTTACGTTCTGAATGTGCGGCGCGACGATGCCGCCCTCAGACGCGAAGCCCCCGGTTGTTCCCCCGTGATCGGGGGCTTCGTTCTGCCCTCACCCCCCTTTTCCGGACGTCGGGCACCGCATTTCGCTCACCCTCGGTGACCGCTCGACGCGTGTCCCGTCCCCTCCCGCCCCGCGCAACGGGATGTGCGGCACCCTTCGGTCAGCGCCTGCCCCGCAGGTACGATGCCTCTCGGTGCGACCACCGGACGGCTGCTTCGCGCACCGGCGCAACTCCCGTCCGCGGCACTGGGGTTCGACGAAGACTGCCGACGGGCACCGGCCCGCCCGGCATTCGACGGGGGCACGGTTTGTGGGGGACGTGATGGACTTCGGCACGCGGGGCCCCGAGGCACCGGCCGACCTCGCCTGGCTTCGAGGCGTGGACGCCTACACCATGGGCGCCTATCCGCAGGCGGAGGAGGAGTTCCGCGCCGCGGTCCGGCTGGACCCCGGGATGGCGGACGGCTGGCTCGGCCTGCACGCGCTGCGCGTCGACACGACGACCGCGCTGCTGCGGATGTTCCGCCACCGGGAGCGCTTCGGCGAGCAGCGCGCCCGGCACCGGCGGACCCTCAACTCCTGGTACTGGCTGGGCTGGTGGGTGCAGCCGGTGCTGGAGACCGCGCGCGATCTGCTGCTCGCGCACGCCTCGCACTGGCTGGACGGACGCCACGTCCCGGAGCTGGACCGGGCACTGGCCGGGCTGGCGCCCGTCGACACGGACCGGCACGTCCGCTTCCTCCACGCCTGCCGGGCCTACCTGGTCAAGGACTGGGAGCAGCTGGCCCGGCACACCGATCCGCTGGTCGACGACTCGATGCTGGGCATCGAGGCCGGGCTGTTCGGAGGGATGGCCCGGGTGCGGCTGGAGATGTACGGACAGGCCGAGCCCCTGCTCTCCTCCGCGCTGATGCGCTGCCGCAGTGAGCAGCCGCAGCGCAAGGAGCTGCGGTACTGGCTGGCGCGGGCGCACGAGGGAACCGGCCGCAGCGCCGCCGCCCTTCCCCTCTACCGGGCCGTGCACCGCGTCGACCCCGCCTTCATGGACACCTCGGCCCGGCTCGCCGCGATAGCCGAGGGCGACGGCTACGACGACGGCACCGACCTCGCGGCGATCACGCTGACCGGGATCGCGCAGGACATGGTGCAGGACATGATGGAGGGGCCGGACGGGATCGACCCGCTGTTCGGCGCGGAGGGCCGTGACCTGAGGCTTCCCGAGCCGGGACGCGTACCCCCCGCGCGGCCCGCGGAGCCGGACTCGGTGCGCGAGAAGGCCGTGGTGCCGGTGACGCCGCTGCCCGCCGGGCCGGCCGACCCCGGCCTGCTGGAGGAGGCGCTCGCCGAACTCGAGCGCATGGTGGGCCTGGAGCCGGTGAAGCGCCAGGTGAAGGCGCTGTCGGCGCAGCTGAACATGGCGCGGCTGCGCACCGGGCAGGGGCTGCCGGTCCAGCCGCCCAAGCGCCATTTCGTCTTCTCGGGGCCCTCCGGTACGGGAAAGACCACCGTGGCCCGCATCCTCGGGCGGGTCTTCTACGCCCTGGGGCTGCTGGGCGGCGACCATCTGGTGGAGGCGCAGCGGGCCGACCTGGTCGGCGAGTACCTCGGCCAGACGGCGGTGAAGGCCAACGAGCTGATCGACTCCGCGATCGGCGGCGTGCTCTTCGTGGACGAGGCGTACTCCCTGTCGAACTCCGGGTACGGCAAGGGCGACGCGTACGGCGACGAGGCCCTGCAGGTGCTGCTGAAGCGGGCCGAGGACAACCGCGACCACCTGGTCGTCATCCTCGCCGGGTACCCGGAGGGCATGGACCGCCTGCTGGCCGCGAACCCGGGTCTGTCGTCCCGTTTCACGACGCGCGTCGATTTCCCCTCGTACCGGCCGCTGGAGCTCACCTCCATCGGTGAGGTGCTGGCCGCCGAGAACGGCGACGTGTGGGACGAGGAGGCCCTGGACGAGCTCCGCTCCATCAGCGGTCACGTCGTCGACCAGGGCTGGATCGACGAACTCGGCAACGGCCGGTTCCTGCGCACCCTCTACGAGAAGAGCTGCGCCTACCGGGACCTGCGGCTGTCGGGATTCCCGTCCACGCCCTCGCGCGACGACCTGGCGACGCTGCGGCTGCCGGATCTGATGCAGGCCTACGGTGAGGTGCTCTCGGGCCGCGCGCCCCAGGATCCGTCGGCGATGTGAGCGCCCGGCCCGGGCCCCTCGGGGGTCCGGGCCGGGACCGCGCTCAGCTCGCGAGGACCTCTTCCGGGGCGCTCTCGCCCGTCTGCCCCGTCCGGGGCTCGGTCAGCTTCACCGGTGCCGCGGCGGTGTCCCGGTGCGCCGGGTCGCGCACCTCGCCGACCAGCAGTTCCAGTACGTCCTCCAGCGCCACGAGGCCGAGGACCTTGCCCGAGGCGTCCGCCACCTGGGCGAGATGGGTCGCTGCCCGGCGCATCACGGTCAGGGCGTCGTCCAGGGGCAGTTCGGCCCGCAGGGTCGTCATCGGGCGCCACACCTGCTGGGGCACCGCCCGGTCGGAGTCCTCCGCGTCCAGGACGTCCTTGACGTGCAGATAGCCCATGAAGGCGCCGTTCTCCGCGGCCACCGGGAACCGCGAGTACCCGGTGAGGGCGGTCAGCTCGACGATGCGGCCCGGAGTCACCGACGGGTCGACCGTCACCAGGGAGGCCCGGTCGAGCAGCACGTCCGTGACCGGGCGGGAGCCCAGTTCCAGCGCGTCCTCCAGGCGTTCCTGCTCCTCGGGGTCGAGCAGGCCGGCCTGCCCGGAGTCCTCCACCAGGCGGTTCAGCTGCTCGCTGGTGAAGACCGCCTCGACCTCGTCCTTGGGGTCCACACCGAACAGCCTCAGCACCACCCGGGCACAGGCGCCGAGCGCCACCGTGACCGGACGGCACAGCCGGGCGAAGGCGACCAGGCCGGGGCCCAGCCACAGCGCGGTCTTCTCCGGGGCGGCCATGGCCAGGTTCTTCGGCACCATCTCGCCGATGACGAGGTGGAAGAAGACGACGAGGGCGAGCGCGATGACATAGCCGAGGGGGTGGATCACGCCCTCGGGCAGCCGGACCGCCTCGAAGACCGGCTCCAGCAGATGCGCCACCGTCGGCTCGGCCACCGCGCCGAGCGTCAGCGAGCAGACGGTGATGCCGAACTGCGCGGCGGCCATCATCTGCGGCAGCCGTTCCAGTCCGTTGAGGACCTGGCGGGCCCGCGCGGAGCCCAGGGGTTCGATCTGGCTGCGCCGCACGGACACGAGCGCGAACTCGGCGCCGACGAAGAAGCCGTTGGCGAGCACGAGCAGACCGGCGAACAGGAGCTGGAGCAGGCTCATCGGACCGCCTCCGCCGCGGCGGCGGCGTCCGCGGTCCGCACCAGCCGGACCCGTTCGGCGCGGTAGTGGCCGACCTGGCGCACGGACAGCCGCCAGCCGGGCAGTTCGGCCCGGTCCCCGGGGGCGGGGATCCGGCCGAGCAGGTCGGCGACGAGGCCGGCCACGGTCTCGTACGGGCCCTCGGGCACGTCGAGGCCTATGCGCAGGAGGATGTCGACGCGGCAGCTGCCGTCGGCGTCCCAGGCGGGCCGTCCGTCCTCGGGCGGCGCCGCGGCGAGCTCGGGCAGATCGTGGCCGTCGTGCTCGTCGCGGACCTCGCCGACCAGCTCCTCCACGATGTCCTCCAGGGTCACGACCCCGGCCGTGCCGCCGTACTCGTCGACGACGACGGCGATCGGCTGCTCGCTGCGCAGCCGCTCCAGGAGGGGCCGCACCGGCAGCGTCTCCGGGACGAGCAGGGGTGTCTGGGCGATGCGGACGACGGGCGTGCGCAGCCGGTCGTGGGCGGCGACCGCCAGCGCGTCCTTGAGGTGCACCATCCCGACGATCTCGTCGATCCGCTCCCGGTAGACGGGGAAGCGGGACAGACCGGTGGCGCGGGTGAGGTTGACGACGTCCTCGGCGGTGGCCGACGACTGCAGCGCGCTGACCTTCACCCGCGGGGTCATGACGTGCTGCGCGGTCAGGTCGGCGAGGGAGAGGGTGCGCACGAACAGGTCGGCGGTGTCCTGCTCCAGGGTGCCCGCCCGGGCCGAGTGGCGGGCCAGGGAGACGAGTTCGCCGGGGGTGCGGGCGGAGGCCAGCTCCTCGGCGGGCTCGACGCCCAGCGCCCGTACGAGCCGGTTGGCGACGGTGTTGAGGGCGGCGATCACCGGCCTGAACAGGCGGGAGAAGGCATGCTGGGGGCCGGCGACGAAGCGGGCGACCTGGAGCGGCCTGGACACCGCCCAGTTCTTGGGCACCAGTTCACCGACGACCATCTGCACGGCCGAGGCCAGCAGCATGCCGACGACGACGGCGACACCGGGGACGGCTCCTCCGGGGAGGCCGATCGCGGTGAACGGGCCGTGCAGCAACGCGGCGAGAGCCGGTTCGGCGAGCATGCCGACGACGAGCGAGGTGATGGTGATGCCGAGCTGGGTGCCGGACAGCTGGAAGGACAGCTCCCCCAGCGCGTTCACGACCGTACGGGCCCGTCGGTCGCCCTCGGCCGCGGCCTTCTCGGCGTCGGGGCGCTCCACGGTGACGAGGCCGAACTCGGCGGCCACGAAGAAGCCGTTCGCGAGGATCAGCAGGAACGCCGCCCCGAGGAGCAGCAGAGGGATGGTCATGATGCCGCCGCCTCCACGCGCGCGCGGACACGGTCCACGCGTTGTCGGGAGGGGGCGGCGCAGGTACTACAGGACGATCCGTCCATCGCTGGAGGGAGTCACTCCTCGGGTAGCAGGAGCCCCTGCGGCGCGCTCGGCGCGACAGGGGCGGGGGCATGGTGGACGCCTCCGTCCACCAGATTAATCGCGTCGGGGCCCATGACGTCAGGGGCCGAAGCCCCGAGTCGGTCCGGACGTCGTGTGATCTATCCCCGGTCCGGGCCGGCCGTCCGGGACTCGGCGAGCGCGCGCAGCGCGCGGGCGTCGCTGATCGCGCGCTGCCTGGCGATGCCCGGCTGGATGCCGAGGGCGGGCAGGCTGGTGCCGTCGCTGAGGTCGATGAAGACCCAGGGGTCGCCGGGCCGCAGGTTGACCTGGACGATCTCCGCCCAGGCCAGCTGCCTGCGGGCCACGATGTTGACGACGGTGACCCCTCGGTCGTCGGCGACGACCTTCGGCCGGGCGAGCAGGACGAGCACCCCGCACAGCAGCACCGCGACGAGGACGAAGCTCAGGCGCTCCCCCGGCCCGAGCCCGTCGAGCAGGACGGCGACCGCGGTGATGACCGCGAGGATCGCGGCGCCGGCGCTCAGCAGTACGGCGCGGGTGAGGCCCGGCCGGAAGGTGACGGGCAGGGCGGGCAGCCCCGGGTGGTCGGACATGACGTGCTCCGGATCGTGCGGGTCAGAGCCGGCAGGCGTGGATGGCCGTGGTCAGGATGGCCCGCGCGCCGAGGGCGTACAGGTCGTCCATGATGCTCTGGGCCTCCTTGGCGGGGACCATGGCGCGCACGGCGACCCAGCCCTCGTTGTGCAGCGGGGAGACGGTCGGCGACTCGAGACCGGGGGTGAGGGCCACGGCCCGCTCCAGGTGCTCGGCGCGGCAGTCGTAGTCCATCATCACGTACGTCCGGGCGACCAGGACCCCGTGGAGGCGGCGCAGGAACTGCTGCACCTTGGGCTCGTCCGTGTCCGCGCCGGTGCGCCGGATGACGACGGCCTCGGACTTCATGATGGGCTCGCCGACGACCTCCAGGCCGGCGTTGCGCATGGAGGTGCCGGTCTCGACGACGTCGGCGATGATCTGGGCGACGCCGAGCTCGATGGCCGTCTCGACGGCGCCGTCGAGGTGGACGACGGAGGCGTCGACGCCGTTGTCCGCGAGGTACTTGTCGACGATGCCCTCGTAGGAGGTGGCGATCGTCATGCCGCCGAAGTCCGCGACGCCGGTCGCCGTGCCGGGCTTGGCGGCGAAGCGGAAGGTGGAGCGGGCGAAGCCGAGCGGCAGGATCTCCTCGGCGTTCGCGCCCGAGTCGATGAGCAGGTCGCGGCCGGTGAGGCCGATGTCGAGCTTGCCGGAGCTCACGTAGATCGCGATGTCGCGCGGGCGCAGGTAGAAGAACTCGACCTCGTTGACGGGGTCGACGACGACGAGTTCCTTGGACTCCCGGCGCTGCTGGTAGCCGGCCTCATGCAGCATGTCCGCCGCAGGGCCTGACAGGGAACCCTTGTTGGGGACGGCGATGCGCAGCATGAGGTCGGCTTCCTTCGTTCGTTCGGTGCGTGCGGGACGGGTGGGGTGCGGCTCAGAGATGGGCGTACACGTCGTCGAGGGAGATGCCGCGGGCGACCATCATCACCTGGACGTGGTAGAGCAGCTGCGAGATCTCCTCGGCGGCCGCTTCCTTGCCCTCGTACTCGGCGGCCATCCAGACCTCGGCGGCCTCTTCGACGACCTTCTTGCCGATGGCATGGACCCCCTTGCCCACCAGCTCGGCGGTACGGGATGTCGTGGGGTCGCCCTCGGCGGCCTTGTGCTGGAGCTCGGTGAAGAGCTCCTCGAACGTCTTCTTGGACATGGTGCTGCCTACCCTACGCGCAAGTGCCGGTGCCTCAGCGCCAGGGTTCGGATACTGAACGCAGCGTGGCCGCGGTCGAGACGGCCGCCGTCACCGCCTCGTACCCCTTGTCCTCCCTGGACCCCTCGATCCCGGCCCGGTCGAGGGCCTGTTCCTCGGTGTCACAGGTCAGGACTCCGAAGCCGACGGGGACACCGGTCTCGATGGAGACCTGGGTGAGCCCCTGGGTGACGCCTTGGCACACGTACTCGAAGTGGGGAGTGCCGCCCCGGATGACGACGCCGAGCGCCACGACGGCGTCGTACCCGCGGCCCGCGAGCACCTTGGCGACGACCGGGAGCTCGAAGCTGCCCGGGACGCGCAGCAGCGTCGGCTCGTCGATCCCCAGCTCGTGCAGGGCGCGCAGGGCGCCGTCGACGAGGCCGTCCATCACCTTCTCGTGCCACTGCGCCGCGATGACCGCGACGCGCAGGTCGCCGCAGTTGCGTACGGACAGTTCAGGTGCACCCTTGCCGCTCACGTCTCTCCTCAGTGACTTGTTACTGGTTGCCGCAGGCGGACACGGTCGGTGTGTCCAGCCAGGGCAGGTCGTGCCCCATCCGGTCGCGCTTGGTGCGCAGGTACCGGAGATTGTGCTCACCCGCCTGGACGGGCATCGGCTCCCGCGCGGTGACGTCGAGGCCGTGCCGGACGAGCGCGTCCGTCTTGTCGGGGTTGTTGGTCATCAGCCGCAGGCTGCGCACGCCCAGGTCCTCGAGGATCTGCGCGCCCGCGGCGTAGTCGCGGGCGTCGGCGGGCAGGCCGAGCTCCAGGTTGGCGTCGAGGGTGTCCCGGCCGCGCTCCTGCAGTTCGTACGCGCGCAGCTTGGACAGCAGGCCGATGCCGCGTCCCTCGTGGCCGCGCAGGTAGACGACGACACCGCGTCCCTCGTCCTGGATGCGCCGCAGGGACGCCTCCAGCTGGGGACCGCAGTCGCAGCGCAGCGAGTGGAAGACGTCGCCGGTGAGGCATTCGGAGTGGATGCGCACGACGACGTCCCGGCCGTCGCCGATCTCCCCGTGGACCAGGGCGACGTGCTCGACCCCGTCGACGGTGGAGCGGTAGCCGTACGCGGTGAAGTCGCCGAAGGCGGTGGGCAGCCGGACCTCGGCCTCGCGGCGGACGGTGGGCTCCGCGGAGCGGCGGTAGGCGATCAGGTCCTCGATCGAGATGATCGTCAGCCCGTGCTTGCGGGCGAACGGGACCAGTTCGGGCAGCCGCAGCATCCGGCCGTCCTCGCCGGCGATCTCGACGATGGCACCGGCGGGGCGCAGTCCGGCGAGCCGGGCGAGGTCGACGGCCGCCTCGGTGTGGCCGTTGCGGGCGAGGACACCGCCGGGCCTGGCGCGCAGCGGGAAGATGTGGCCGGGGCGGACGAAGTCGGCCGGGGATGCCTCACCGCCGGCGAGCAGCCTGAGCGTGGTGGCGCGGTCGGCGGCGGAGATGCCGGTGGAGACGCCGTGCGCGGCGGAGGCGTCGACGGACACGGTGAACGCGGTCTTCATCGACTCGGTGTTGTCGTCGACCATCTGCGGGAGCCGCAGGCGGTCCAGCTCGGGGCCTTCCATGGGGGCGCAGATGAGGCCGCGGCACTCGCTCATCATGAAGGCGACGATCTCGGGCGTGGCCTTCTCGGCCGCGATGACGAGGTCGCCCTCGTTCTCGCGGTTCTCGTCGTCGACGACCACGACCGGGCGGCCGGCGGCGATGTCGGCGACGGCCTGCTCCACCGGGTCGAGGGCGAAGCCGAGGAGGTCCTGTTCGTGCGCGGTGCTGTACCGGGCGGGCGCCGTGGTCATGCCGGGGCTCCTTCCAGAGCGGGCCGCGTGCTCCTGCGGGAGCGCAGCCACCAGTCGCGCATGCCCCACAGGACGAGCGCGCCGTAGACGACGTAGATGAGACCGGAGAAGGCGAGGCCGCTGCGGAAGTTGAGCGGCACGCCGACGAGGTCGACGAGGAGCCAGGCGAACCAGAACTCGACCATGCCGCGGGCCTGCGCGTACATCGCGGCGAGGGTGCCGACGAAGATGTACGCGTCGGCCCAGGGGCTCCAGGACAGGGACGGGTAGGCGGCGAACAGGCCGCCCACCGCGAGGGTGCCGAGCGCGGCTCCGCCGACCAGGCAGGCCCGCTCGCGCCAGGTGGCGAACCGGACGGCGATGGTGCCGTCCTTCGCGCCCCGCCGGCCCACCGTCCAGGCGCGCCAGCCCCACAGGGCGACGACGATGACGACGAGCTGCTTGCCGACGCCTCCGGCCTGCTGGACGGAGAGGTTGGCGGCGATGAGGACGAGCCCGGACAGCAGCTGGGCCGGCCAGGTCCAGATGTTGCGCAGCCAGCCGAGGGCGAGTGCGGCCAGTCCGACGGTGTTGCCGATCAGGTCGGACCAGATGATGTGCTGGCCGAAGGCCGTGAAAGCCTGGGAGTTGAGCCAGTTCACCGTGAGCTCTCCTCGCCCTTGGCGGCCAGCAGCCGCTCGACGTACTTGGCGATGACGTCCACTTCGAGGTTGACCGGGTCGCCGGGCTGCTTGTGGCCGAGCGTGGTCAGCGCGAGGGTGGTCGGGATGAGGCTGACGGTGAAGTGGCCGGGTCCGGCGTCGACGACGGTCAGGCTGATGCCGTCGACGGTGATGGAGCCCTTCTCGACCACGTAGCGGGAGAGGCCGGCGGGGAGGGAGATGCTGACGATCTCCCAGTGGTCGGACGGCTTGCGCTCGATGATCTCGCCCGTGCCGTCGACGTGGCCCTGCACGATGTGGCCGCCGAGACGGGCGCCGACCGCGGTGGGCCGTTCCAGGTTGACGCGGGAGCCGGCGACGAGTGCGCCGAGGCTGGAGCGGTTCAGTGTCTCCGCCATGACGTCGGCGGTGAACTCGTCGCCCTCGTGGTCCACGACCGTGAGGCAGACCCCGTTCACGGCGATGGAGTCGCCGTGCCGGGCACCCTGCGTGACGACGGGGCCGCGCAGACGGAAACGGGAGGCGTCGCCGAGGTTCTCGACGGCGGTGACCTCACCCAGCTCTTCGACGATTCCGGTGAACACTTCCCGGGTCCTCCTGCCTCTTCGGGCACGGACTCCGGGGCCTGTCGATGACGACAGCATGAGCGGACCGCGACACTCCGGGCGATGCCGCGTGAGAGACCCGTCCCCTGAGGGACACGTCGCAACAGACGGCAGCGCGCACGAATGCCCGCCCGCCGCGCACTGCCTCCCATCCGGACTTTAACCGTCGGTCCAGGAATTTCACCTGGTCAACCGGCCGCTGGAAGCGGCCGGGTCGCGGACTGTAACCGCCGGTTCGGAATTTCACCGACCCCGGAGTGCGCTGCTACTGGTACAGGGTCAGTGTGCCACGCCGCGCCGACCGCCATGCGGGTGAATCGCTGTGGGCTGGCTCACAGGGCGCGCCGGTGGACTTCCCCGGCTGCCGGAAGGCGACAATTCCCTTGCGGGCGCACCCTCTTGCGGCTGGTCCATACCTATTGACGGTGTGGTCTAGTCCTCTTAGGGTCGGCGGTCATCACCGGGCGGCGTCCGGGCCGTGGGCGACCGGCGGTCACCACCGGTCGCGATCCGGCTCCGCGCACGCGGGAGCCGCCCGCCCCCACGAGCGACCCGGCGGCGGTGACGACGGCCCTTGCCCCGCCGCCGGGTCCCCTCCGGGCTTCCACCCGCGACGGCGCTCAGCGTCCCCGGGGCGCGAACAGGTCGTCCTGGGCGCCGTCGCGGGCCGTCAGCAGCGCGCCGCGCAGTACGGCGCCGCCCCCCAGGGTGCTCGGCCGCACCTCGACGGGCAGCGGCGACATCCGCTCCACCCGCTCCGCCACCCGCCGCGCGAGTTCCGCGCCGCCCGCCTGCCCGACCTCGCCGCCCAGCACGACGCATCCCGGGTCGAGCACGGCGACGACCGAGGCGGCGCCGACGGCGATCCGGTCCGCGAGCACGTCGAGGAACGCCTCGGCGGCCGGACGGTCCGCCCCGCCGTCCGACACCGCGGAGACGGCCTCGCGCACGAGGACGGCGGCGGCAGGTTCGCCGCCGCGGGCGCGGGCCGTGAGGCCGTGAACGGCGGCGAGAGCGGCGATCCCGGCGGCCCCGGCGAGCGAGTGGAAGCCGCCCCCGCAGTCCGTCGCCGAGGGGAGCTTCGGGGTGCCGGGGACCGGCAGGAAGCCGATCTCCCCGGTGCCGCCGGAGGCTCCCCGGCGCAGTGCGCCGTCGAGCACGACGGCCGCTCCGGTGCCGTGGCCGAGCCAGAGCAGGACGAAGGTGTCGCGGTCGCGGGCCGCGCCGTCGCGCTGCTCCGCCAGGGCGGCGAGATTGGTCTCGTTCTCCACGATGACCCGGGCCGCCAGACGCTCGTGGAGGGCGGACCCGAGGCGCCGGTGCCACTCGGGCAGGCCGGTGGAGTCGCGCAGTTCGCCGGTGGCCGGGTCGATCAGGCCCGGAGCGCCGATCCCGACGGTGTGCAGACGCTCGGCGCCGGCCTCCTTGACGGTGCGTTCCACCAGGGCGAGAGCCTGCTCGACCGCGTTCCCGGTGCCGGTGTCGTCGCCGATGGGCACGGACGCCTCGGCGAGCACCCTGCCGACCAGGTCGGAGACGAGGACCCGCACGCCTTCGGTGCGGACATCGAGGGCGGCGAGATGGGCGCGGTCGGCGACGATGCCGTACAGCCGGGCGTTCGGGCCTCGCCGCCGGCTGTCCGACTCCCCCACGTCCGCGATCAGCCCGGCGGCCGCGAGGCGTTCGACGAGGTCGGCGACCGTGGGCCGGGACAGTCCGGTGAGCTGCTTCAACTGCCCGGCGGTCAGCGGGCCCTGTTGCTGGAGCAGCCGCAGGGCCAGCCGGTCGTTGATCGCCCGGGCGGTGCTCGGAGATGCGGGCATGCCGGGATCCTCCCAGATCGCCGGAAGCCGTCCGCGCGGGCCCCCGGAGCGGTCGCGCCGGGCGTCCCGCCCGGCCGTCCCCCCGCCCCGTTTCTATCAGGCAGGGTTCCTGCTAGTTTACGCCCGGCAGTGTGGCAACGGAGCCGGGAGGGGCCGGGAAACGATGAGTGATGTGATCTACGACCTGCGCGAGGTGAAACGCGCGCGGTACGCCGTGGCCGCCGTGTTCGCGGTGCACGGCGCCGTCACGGGCTCGTTCGCGAC
Organism: Streptomyces sp. NPDC008313; assembly: GCF_042956125.1. Taxonomy (NCBI): domain Bacteria; kingdom Bacillati; phylum Actinomycetota; class Actinomycetes; order Kitasatosporales; family Streptomycetaceae; genus Streptomyces; species Streptomyces sp. NPDC008313. Next base: position 365,612 of record NZ_JBIBFR010000002.1, on the reverse strand, counting down.
CCGGGTGCCCTGGATCCAGGACCACGCCGGGATCAGCGCCGGGCAGCTCGGTCTCGCGCTCGCCTTCCCGGCGATCGGCGCGTCCCTGGCGATGCCCCTGGCGGGGCGGATCAGCCACCGGTTCGGCGCCCGCGCGGCGCTGCGCGGACTGCTCTCGCTGTGGACGCTGGCGCTGATCCTGCCGTCGCTCGCGCCGAACCTGTACACGCTCTGCCCGGCCCTGTTCGTCTACGGCGCGACGGCCGGCATGTCGGACGTCGCGATGAACGCCCTGGGCGTCGAGGTCGAGAACCGCCTGGACAAGTCGATCATGTCGGGGCTGCACGGTCTGTGGAGCGCGGGCGCGCTGACCGGCTCGGCGGCCGGCACCATCGCGGCGCACCTGGGCTCGGACGCGCGGCTGCACCACGCGCTGGCGGCCGTCGTGCTGACGGCCGCGGGACTGGTCGCCTGCGGCTGGGTCCTCGACCTGCGGCCGACCGAGGACGAGGAGCCGCCGCCCCGGTTCACCCTGCCGCCCAGGTCGGCGCTGCTCATCGGCGCCATCGGCTTCTGCGCGGTGTTCGCGGAGGGCGCGAGCCTGGACTGGTCGGCGGTCTACCTCCGCGACCAGCTGGAGACCTCGGCCGGACTCGCGGCGGCCTCCACCACGGGCTTCACCCTCACCATGGCCGTCGCCCGGATCGCCGGCGACCGTGTCGTGGACCGGTTCGGCGCCGTACGGACCGTCCGGGTGAGCGGCCTCTTCGCGGCGCTCGGCGGACTGCTGATCGTGGTGGCGGGCCATCCCGCGGTCGCGATGGCCGGGTTCGCGCTGATGGGCCTCGGCATCGCGGTCGTCGTCCCGCTCTGCTTCGCCGCGGCCGGGCGCAGCGGACCCAACCCCAGCCAGGCCATCGCGGGCGTCGCCACCATCACGTACACCTCGGGGCTGGTCGCGCCGAGCGCCATCGGCACGCTCGCCCAGGCGACCAGTCTCGTCGTGTCGTTCGGCCTGGTGACCGTGCTGGCGTGCGGCCTCACCGCCTTCGCGGGCGTGCTGCGCGCGGGCGACCGGAACCGGCCGAGGATCAGCCGTCCGAGCGCAGCAGTCCCCGACCCACGGCCCTGAACCTCTCGCTCCACGGCGCCGGCCGCAGCGTGCCGGCGTCGAGGCGGACCAGGACCCGGGTGCCGTGCGCGTACGTCGTGGCACCGTCGGCCGAGCAGAAGCGGAAGCCGTACGTCAGTCCGGTGGTGCCGAGCCGGTCGAGCCAGAGGTGGACGGCGTAGGCGCCGGGGCGGTTCACCGGGACGTCGTAGCTGACGCGCAGCTCCCTGACGGCGTTGCAGAAGTCGCCCGCCGCCTCCCAGTCGCCCTCGAAACCGAAGCCGTGCTCGTGCCAGAGCGCGGCCCAGGCGCGCTCGACCATCACCGGGTAGCGGGCGTTGTGCAGCAGCCCGAGCGCGTCCAGGTCGTCGAAGTGGACGGTGACGGGGACGATCCGCCCGTACGAGAGGGCGGGGGCGGTCGGGGCTTCGGCGGTCACGGCGGGACTCCTGGGACGTGCGGGCGCGGGACTCGTACAGGGCGAGGTTCCGTGCGGGGACTGCGGGCCGGAGGGTGTCCGACACCCCCTGCTGCCCGGCCGGGGTGGCCGGGGACAGCCGCCCGGGTGGCCGGAAACGCACCCCCATCCTAAGCGGACGCTCAGCCACTCCTCCGGCGGGTCCGGCCCGGTCCGGCCGCCGAACGCGTCCCGGAGGCACCCGACGGCCCCGGACGCGGCCCCGCATACACTCCCCAGGGTCTTCGGGCACACGGGAGGCACCAGGGCCGGCTGCACGGGAGCCGGCACGAGGACCGGCACGACGAGCAGCACGGACGCGCTGTCCCGGGCGCCGCACCGCGCGCTGCGCACAGCACTACGGAAGCGGAAACTCACCATGGATCTCGGCGTGCGCTGGAAGCTGCACGGTGACGGGCGCACGCCCGCGCCCGGAGCGGTGGTCCGCCCCGACGAACGGCTCTCGTGGCCCCGTACCGTCGGTCTCGGCGCCCAGCACGTGGTGGCGATGTTCGGGGCGTCGTTCGTCGCCCCGGTCCTCATGGGCCTCGATCCGAACCTCGCGATCATGCTCTCCGGGGTCGCCACCGTCATCTTCCTGCTCGCCACGCGCGGCCGGGTGCCCAGCTACCTCGGCTGCTCCCTCTCCTTCGTCGGCGTCGCCGCCGTCATCCGCGCGCAGGGCGGCACGAGCGCGACGGTGACCGGCGCGGTCCTGGTGGTCGGCGTCGCGCTGTTCCTGGTGGGACTCGCCGTGCAGCGCTTCGGGGCACGGATCATCCACGCCGCGATGCCGCCGATCGTCACCGGCGCGGTCGTGATGCTGATCGGCTTCAACCTGGCGCCGGTCACCGCGTCCACGTACTGGCCGCAGGACCAGTGGACCGCGATCCTCGTGATGCTGTTCACCGGTCTGGCGGTGGTGTGCCTGCGCGGTTTCCTCTCCCGTATCGCGATCTTCCTGGGCCTGGTCTTCGGCTACGCCGTCTCCTGGGTCTTCGACCGGGTCTTCGGCCGCATCCACTCGGTGGACGCGTCCGGCAAGCTCACCGACCACTGGCGCCTGGACCTGTCCGGCGTGGGCCGGGCGGACTGGATCGGCCTGCCCTCCTTCCACGGGCCGAGCTTCGAGTGGTCGGCGGTGCTGGTCGCGCTGCCCGTCGTGATCGCGCTGGTCGCCGAGAACGCGGGCCACGTCAAGGCGGTCGGCGAGATGACCGGCGAGGCGCTGGACGACCGGCTGGGCACCGCGATCTCGGCGGACGGCGTCGCCTCCGTGCTCTCCACCGCCCTGGGCGGCCCGCCCAACACCACGTACTCCGAGAACATCGGCGTGATGGCGGCGACCCGGGTCTACTCGACCGCCGCGTACTGGGCGGCGGCCGGCTTCGCGCTCGTCTTCGGCGTCTGCCCGAAGTTCGGCGCGATCGTCGCCGCGATCCCCGGCGGGGTGCTCGGCGGCATCACCGTCATCCTGTACGGGATGATCGGCCTGCTCGGCGCCCAGATCTGGCTCAACGCCCGGGTGGACCTGCGCAACCCGCTGAACCTGGTGCCCGCCGCCGCGGGCATCGTCATCGGCGTCGGCAACGTCACGATGAAGTTCACCGACACCTTCACGCTGAGCGGGATCGCGCTCGGCACGCTGGTCGTCATCACCGGCTACCACGTGCTGCGCGCGCTGGCCCCCGCGCACCTGAAGTCGCAGGAACCCCTGCTGGACTCGGGTACGTCGTCGTACGACGAGAAGGACGGCGCGGGCCAGGACCGGCGCGCCGGCTCGTAGCCGCGCACGGCGTAGGACGCCCCTCGGGCACCGGCCGCGGGCCCGCGGTGGCGGCCACTCCCCCGGCGGCACGCGTTCCCCCGTTCCGGGGAAGCCCGCGGTCGGGCGGCACCGCGGCGGCCCCCGCACTGGGACGCTGCCGCCATGGTGCTGTCGGAACGGACCGAGGTCCCCCTGCGCGGGATCGACGCGGTGGTGGGGTGGATGCGCGCGCTCGGCGCGGCGCTGCCTGAGCGGGACGGGGTCGCGGTCTTCAACCGCGTCTACCTCACCGTCACCGAGGAGGTGGCCCGGCGGGTGGACGACGGGCACTTCACGGATCCCGGGGCCGCCCTCACCCTGGACGTCCGCTTCGCCGAGCGCTACCTGGCGGCCGTCGGCGCGGACGCCGGCGGGGGCCGTCCGCCCGCCTGCTGGCGTCCCCTCTTCCAGTTCCGCCGTCATCCCGGCGTACGGCCGCTGCAGTTCGCCCTCGCGGGCGTCAACGCGCACATCGGGCACGACCTCGCGCTCGCCGTGGTCGACGCCTGCCGCACGCTCGGCTGCGAACCGGCCGATCTGGAGGACGAGTTCGACCGCGTGGGCGAGCTCCTCGTCTCGCTGGAGGAACGGGTCCGCGAGGATCTGATGCCGGGGCCCGACCTCCTCGAGATCGCCGACCCGCTCACGCATCTGCTCGGCTCGTGGAGCCTGGAGCGGGCCCGGGAGGCCACCTGGTCGGCGGCCCGCGCGCTGTGGGCGCTGCGCGATCTGCCCGACGTGGCCGGGGAGTTCGCCGGACGGCTCGACGCGGCGGTCGGCCTGACCGGCCGGATGCTGCTCACCCCGCTGCCGGACTGATCCGGCCACCGGTCGCGCGGGCGCCGAGAACTCCCGTACCGCCGCTGTACGTTGGCCCGAAGGCACCCGACGGCGAAGGAGCACGCAGGCGATGACGGCCCGGCTCGGACTCGGACTCCCGCAGACCAAGCAGTACGACCTCGGACGGGACGTGCCCGACGTGGCCCGCGCCGCCGAACGGATCGGGTACGAGAGCCTGTGGGTCTTCGAACGGGCGCTGTTCCCCGAACCCGCGACCCAGGGCCTCTACGGCGTCGAGGGGCTGCCCTGGCCGGAGCGGTACCGGGGCGTCGCCGAACCCCTGGTGACACTGACGCTGGCCGCGGCGGCCACCGAGCGCGCCCTGCTCGGCACCAGCGTGCTGGTCGCCCCGCTGCACGTGCCCTTCCAGCTGGCCAGGTCCCTCGCCACGCTCGACGCGGCGAGCGGCGGCCGGGTCGTCGCGGGCCTGGGCACCGGCTGGTCGCACGACGAGTACGCGGCGGCCTCGGTGCGGCCGTTCGAGGAACGCGGCCGGGTCCTGGACGAGGTCATCGAGGTCTGCCGGGCCGTGTGGGGACCCGATCCGGTCGTCCACGACGGGCGGCTCAGCCGGATCACGTCGGCCGCGGTCGGCCCGAAGCCCGCCCGGCCCATCCCGATCCTGCTGGCGGCCAGGAGCGGCCGGGCCCGGCGGCGCCTCGTCGACCACGCCGACGGCTGGCTGCCGGTGGCCACCGGAGCCGGGCCGCTGGCCGAGCAGTGGCGGCGGCTGCGGGAGCCGGCCGCCGAGCGGGGCCGCACCGAGCCGCTGCGGACCGTGCTGCGCGCCAACGTCTGGTACACGCCGAAGCCGTACGAGGGCGCCGGCCGGCGCCCCTTCCAGGGCGGCGTCGCGCAGATCGTGGAGGACCTGGCGGCGCACGCCGGGGTCGGCCTCGACGAGATCCTCCTCGACGTCCAGGGCACCCCGCGCGACGCGGAGGAACTGAAGGACGTGGCCGCCGAGCTGTACGCGGCGGCCCGGGCCGCCGGGGTCTGAACGGCGTCCGGCACCGGCGGCCGCGTACCGGCTCGGGCTCAGTCCTCGGGCAGCTCCACCGGGGCGATCTCGTCGTAGACGTCGCCCGGGCCGGGGTTGGTGGGGTCCGTCGTCCCGCCGAGCTGGTGCATGACGCCCCAGACGGCGTTCAGCGCGGTCTGCACGGCGCCCTCCGCCCAGCCGGCCGTCCAGGAGATGTCGTCGCCGGCCAGGAAGATGCCGCGCTTGTCCTCGGGCAGCGTCTCCTGCATGAAGTGGGTGAACAGGCGGCGCTGGTAGCGGTAGTGACCGGGCAGGTTGGCCTTGAACGCGCCCATGAAGTAGGGCTCGTTCTCCCAGGAGACCGTCACCGGGTTGCCGATGACGTGCTTCCTGATGTCGACGTTCGGGTAGATCTCGCCGAGGGACTTCAGCATGACCTCCATCCGCTCGTTCGCGGACAGCGGCAGCCACTTCAGGCTGTCGTCGCACCAGGTGTAGGAGAGGCAGATGACGGCGGGCCTGTCCGGGCCGTCGTCGAGGAGGTAGGTGCCGCGGGTCATGCGGTCGGTGAGCGTCATCGACATGACGTCCCGTCCGGTCGGGTTTCCCCTGTCGTCGACGGCCTTGTCGAGCCAGAACGGCCGGTCGACGGGCACGAAGAGCTTGCTCGACTCCATGTAGTGCGTGCGCTCGATCGCGGTCCAGTGGTCGATCGGGAAGAGCGAGTCGTCGCAGGCGATCTTGGAGAGCAGCATCCAGGACTGGGCGGTGAAGATCGCCGCCTCGAAGGTGCGGATGTCGCCGGAGGCGTCGGTGACCGTGATGCGGTTGCCCGCGGTGCGGTTCAGCCGGGTCACGGCCGGGCGCGGGTCGCCGCCGTGCAGCGACGCCAGCGACGTGCCGTACGCCCAGTGCACGATCTTCTCGGGCTCGCGCTCCCAGAGCCTGAGCGGCAACTGCTGGGAGCCGCCGACGATGCCGCGGTGGTGGTCGTCGGCCTCGGTGTAGACGACGCGCAGGATCTCCAGGATGGAGTTCGGGAAGTCGGTGTCCCAGCCGCCGGTGCCGAAGCCGACCTGGCCGAAGATCTCGCGGTGCCGGAAGGACCTGAAGGCCTCCGAGTCGCAGAGGAAGCCGTAGAAGGTCTGGTTGTCGAGCTTCTCGACGAGCTTCGCCCAGATCTCGCGGATGCGCGGCACGTCGCGCTCGCGCATCGCCCGGTTCATGTCGGAGAAGTCGGCGCCGTCCTCGAGGCAGGCGTTCCAGGCCGCCGCGACCTGGCGGTAGACCTCGGGCAGGTCGTCGATCGTCTCCGCGTAGTGCGACTCGCCCTTGAGGTCGACGACGGTCGAGGGCGTGGCCTCGGAGAGCGGATTGGGGAACGGGCTCGTCTTCAGGCCGACCAGGTCGATGTAGTGCTGCAGGGCCGTGGAGGACGGCGGGAAGCGCATGGCGCCCATCTCGGCGGTCAGCGAGGGGTCGCAGCCGTCGAAGCCGACCGTGCGCAGCCGGCCGCCGATCCGGTCGGCCTCGTAGACGACGGGCTTCAGGCCCATCTTCATCAGCTCGTAGGCGGCGACGATGCCGGACAGACCGCCGCCGATGACCGCGACCTCGGTGCCGTGCCCGGTCGCGGGTATCTGGCCGATCCCCGCGGGGTGCGCGAGGAAGTCGTCGTACGCGTAGGGGAAGTCCGGGCCGAACATGGTGATCGGCGGCTGCTGCGCGTCGGCGTGCTGGACGGCGTTGGGCACGGTGGACGTCATGGGGTACGGACTCCTTGCGCGAAAGCTGTTCGAGGTGAGGGAAGGGCGGCCGGGCTCAGACGAGCGGCCCGTAGAGACCGGGGCGGCGGTCCTTCAGATACGGGTTCTGCTCGCGCGAGGCCGAGAGGAACGCGGGGTCGGTGTCGCCGAGGACGAGCTCCTCGCCCCGGCCGGCGCGGGCGCGCGGGACCCCGTCGGGCCCGGCCAGCGTGGAGAGCCCGACGAACTCGAAGTCGCCCTCGGGGCCGGTCCGGTTGACGTACGCGATGTACATCTGGTTCTCGAAAGCGCGCACCGGGACGACCGACTCGGCGACGAACTGGAACGGGTGCATCTGCGCGGTCGGCACCAGCAGCAGGTCCGTTCCGGCGAGGGCGTGCGCGCGCACGTTCTCCGGGAACTCCACGTCGTAGCAGATCATCAGGCCGATCCGCAGTCCGCCGAGCTCCGCCTGCACCACCGGTTCGTCGCCCGGAGTGAAGTGCTCGCGCTCGAAGCAGCCGAAGAGGTGGGTCTTGCGGTAGTTCGCGACGCGGGTGCCGTCGGCGCCGATCAGCTGGAGGGCGTTGTGGACGAGACCGGTGTCGAAGCCCCGCTCGGGGTAGCCGTAGGCGATCGCGAGGCCGTGCCGGCCGGCGACGGCGGCGACCGCGTCGGCGATGGAGCCGTCCGCCGGTTCGGCGAGGCGGGCCAGGCCGTCGCCGATCGCGTACCCGGTCAGGAACAGCTCCGAGGTCACGAGCAGCCCGGAGCCCGCGGCGGCGGCACGGCCGGCTGCCTCGTCGAGAACCTCGAGGTTCTTGTCGACGGAGCCGGGGTGGCCGGAGCTCTGGAGCAGGGCGGTGCGCATGCGTGTTCCTCACCGGTACGGAGGTTCGGGGGCCGGATTAGACGGTACGGTCGGCCGGCGCGGGCGGACAAGGCGGCAGCGTTGCGCGTCGGCGGGAGGATCGTTGCGTCCGTCGCGGGCGAAGCGGCGATTCGTTGCGCGCCCGCCGGACGCGTCGGCCCCCACGGCGGACACGCCGGTGGGGGCCGCGCCCCTGACGGTGACGCCGGGGCGGTCGGAGGTCCGGGTTCGTCCCGTCCGGGCCGGCGCGGGGCGGTGCGGGGCGGTGCGGGCCGGTCGCCCGGACCGGATCCGGGCCAGTCCTGTCCCGTCTAGGTCGGCGAACCCGACGAGAAGCGGCGCAGGAGCGGTGAGAGGACCAGCACCGACTTGGTGCGCTCGACGAACGGCTCCCCGGCGATCCGCTCCAGGACCCGTTCGAAGTGGCGCATGTCCGAGGCGAAGACCTGGACGACCGCGTCCGCCTCGCCGGTGACGGTGGAGGCGGCCACGACCTCCTGGTACCGCTCCAGGCCCCGCTGGATGGTCTCCGGCGAGGTGTTGCGCCGGCAGTAGATCTCGACGAACCCCTCGGTCTCCCAGCCGAGCGCCGCCGGGTCGACCCGGACGGTGAAGCCGGTGATGGCGCCGGTGGCGCGCAGCCTGTCCACGCGCCGCTTGACGGCGGGCGCGGACAGGCCGACCAGCTGGCCGATGTCGGAGTAGGAGCGACGGGCGTCCTCGGCGAGGGCGTGCACGATGCGTTCGTCGAGATGGTTCAGCAAGGCGGGCGGTTCACTTCTGTGCGATGACTGCGGTGTCGGCGGTGCCGGTGGGGTCGCCGGCGGCCAGCCGGGAGCGCCGGTGGCCGTAACCGAAGTAGACCACGAGCCCGACGGCCATCCAGATTCCGAAGACCACCCAGGTGACGGCGGACAGGCTGCCCATCATCCACACGCAGAAGGCGAAGCCCAGCGCGGGCACCACCGGGGACAGCGGGACCCGGAAGGTACGGGGCATCTCCGGGCGCGTCCGGCGCAGCACCACGACGGCGACGTTGACCAGGGCGAAGGCGAAGAGCGTGCCGATGCTGGTGGCGTCGGCGAGCTGGCCGAGCGGGACGGCCGCGGCGAGGACGCCGCAGAACAGCGACACGATGACGGTGTTGGCGCGCGGCGCACCGGTCTTCGGGTGGACGCGGGAGAAGACCTTGGGCACGAGTCCGTCGCGGGACATGGCGAACAGGATGCGGGTCTGGCCGTAGAGGACGGTCAGGACGACGCTGGCGATGGCGATGACGGCGCCCGCGGCGAGCAGCGTGCCCCAGACGGTGTCGCCGGTCACGTTCTCCATGATCCCGGAGAGCGCCGCCTCCGAGTCCGTGAACCCCTTCCAGGGCTTGGCGCCGACGGCGATGGCGGCGACCAGGACGTACAGGGCCGTCACGATGACGAGCGAGAGCATGATCGCGCGGGGCAGGTCGCGCTGGGCGTTCTTCGCCTCCTCACCGGCGGTGGAGGCGGCGTCGAAGCCGATGTAGGAGAAGAACAGCGTGGCGCCGGCGGCGCTGACGCCCCCCATGCCCATCGGCATGAAGTTCTCGTAGTTGCCGGAACGGAAGCCCTGGACGCCGATGGCGCAGAAGAGCAGCAGCGCGGCGATCTTCACCATGACCATGATCGTGTTGGCGCGCGCGGACTCCTTGGCGCCGCCGAGCAGGAACGCCATGGCGAGCAGCACGACGATCAGCGCGGGCAGGTTGAAGATCCCGCCGTCGCCGGGCGGGGCGGAGAGGGCGTCGGGGATGGTGACGCCGATGGTGCCGTCCAGGAACTCGTTCAGGTACTCGCCCCAGCCGACCGCGACGGCGGCGACGGACACGCCGTACTCGAGGACGAGACACCAGCCGCAGATCCAGGCGATGAGCTCGCCGAGGGTGGCGTAGGCGTACGAGTAGGAGGAGCCGGAGACCGGGATGGTGCCCGCGAGCTCGGCATAGGAGAGCGCGGAGAACAGCGCCGTGAGGCCCGCGATCACGAAGGAGAGGGTGACCGCCGGTCCGGCCTTGGGGACCGCCTCGCCGAGGACCACGAAGATGCCGGTGCCGAGGGTGGCGCCGATGCTGATCATCGTCAGCTGCCACAGGCCGAGGGAGCGCCGCAGGCTGCCGCCCTCGCCCTGACCGCCCTCGGCGACCAGCCGTTCGACGGGCTTGCGGCGCATCAGACGCGCGCCGAGCCCGGGGGGCGAGGGGGCGGGATGACTGCGGGACTGCGGGGGTGCGCCTTGGTCGAGCACGCGTCGGCTCCTTCATCGCTGCCGGTCAGGGCGGCGAGGACCGGCGGCACCCCCTGGCAGCGGGGACCCACCGAGCGGGGTCCTCGCCACGCCACGTACAGCGCATGACCCTACGAGCCCGGCCTTCCGGGCGTAATGCAGCAGCCTTGCGCGTTGGTGCAGGATCGTTGCGTTCATCGCGGCCGGGTGGAGGTTCGTTGCGCCGTCCGTTTCGATGGTTGCGCACGGGCGGGCAGGACCGTTTTCCGGCCGTCCGGCGAGGGCTCGCGCCGGGACCGCCCGGGCCCCCGCCGTCCGGTCCGGGACGGCAGGGGCCGCGCGGGAAGGCGGCGCGGGGCGGGTCAGCTCCAGCTGGCGTGCAGCGGCTTGCCCTCGGCGTAGCCGGCGGCGCTCTGGACGCCGACGATCGCGTGCGCGGAGAACTCCTCGAGGGAGCCCGCGCCCGCGTAGGTGCAGGCGGAGCGGACGCCCGCGATGATCGAGTCGATCAGGTCCTCGACGCCCGGGCGGGCCGGGTCGAGGAACATCCGCGAGGTGGAGATGCCCTCCTCGAAGAGGCTCTTGCGGGCGCGGTCGTACGCCGACTCCTCGCTCGTGCGGTTGCGCACGGCACGGGCCGAGGCCATGCCGAACGACTCCTTGTAGAGCCGTCCGCTCGCGTCCTGCTGGAGGTCGCCCGGGGACTCGTACGTGCCCGCGAACCAGGAGCCGATCATGACGTTGGACGCTCCGGCGGCCAGGGCCATGGCGACGTCGCGCGGGTGGCGGACCCCGCCGTCGGCCCAGACGTGCTTGCCGTACTTCTTCGCCTCGGCGGCGCACTCCAGGACGGCGGAGAACTGCGGGCGGCCCACGCCGGTCATCATGCGCGTGGTGCACATGGCGCCCGGTCCGACGCCGACCTTGATGATGTCCGCGCCGGCCTCGATGAGGTCGCGCACGCCCTCGGCGGCGACGATGTTGCCCGCGGCGATCGGGACCTTCGGGTCCAGCGCGCGCACGGTGCGGATCGCGGCGATCATCGACTCCTGGTGCCCGTGGGCGGTGTCGATCACCAGGGTGTCGACGCCCGCGTCGAGCAGCTGCTTGGCCTTGCCCGCGACGTCGCCGTTGATGCCGACGGCGGCGGCGATGCGCAGCCGGCCGTTCGCGTCGGTGGCGGGCGTGTACAGCGTGGCGCGCAGGGCGCCCTTGCGGGTGAGGATGCCCGCGAGCCTGCCGTCGCCGTCCACGGCGGGGGCGTAGCGGCGGTTGGCGCCGTCCAGCCGGTTGAAGGCCTCACGGGGCGCGATGTCCGCGTCGAGGAGCAGCAGGTCCCGGGACATGACCTCGGACAGCTGGGTGAAGCGGTCGACGCCGTTCAGGTCGGCGTCGGTGACCACACCGACCGGCCTGCCGTCCTCGTCGACGACGACGCCCGCGTTGTGCGCCCGCTTGGGCAGCAGCGCCAGCGCGTCGGCGACGGTCTGGTGGGGTGCGAGCACGATCGGGGTGTCCAGCACCAGATGACGGCCCTTGACCCAGGAGACGACCTCGGTGACGACCTCGTTCGGGATGTCCTGCGGGATGACGACGAGGCCGCCGCGGCGGGCCACGGTCTCCGCCATCCGGCGTCCGGCGATCGCGGTCATGTTGGCGACGACCAGCGGGATCGTGGTGCCCGTGCCGTCGGGGGAACCGAGGTCCACGCCCTGACGGGAGCCGACCGCCGAGCGGTTCGGCACCATGAAGACGTCGTCGTACGTGAGGTCGTACGGGGGCTGGATGTCGTTGAGGAAACGCACGTGCTGCACATCCCAGTCGATCAGAGGTGGCCCCCGGACAGGTCAGCCAGGGGGAAGAGCACGTACTTCATTCTCCCACGGCGACCCGGCAGCGGTCCCCGGGCTGATCATCCAGGCAGGTCGGAGGGGCCTTCGGCGGATCCTCCAAGCGAGGGCACGGCGGCGCCACGGCGCCGGGGACGGCGTCGTCGGACCCGCCGCCCGGGGCCCGGACCGTCCGCGCGCCCCCGGCGGAGACCGGCCGTCGCCCCGGCGCCACCCGGCCCCGGGGACGTCGTGGCGACCGGCCGCGCCGCCGCTCAGGGGCCGTCGGGGTCCGCCCGGTTCAGGGCCGGGCGCGGTGCCGGACCCGCGGTCATCAGGGAGTCCGCCGCCGAGGTGTCGGTGACGAGGCTGGTGACGAGCCCCGAGCGGAGCACCGCGTCGATCGCCGCCGCCTTGCGCTGTCCGCCCGCGATCGCCACCACCTCGGGGATGCGCCGCAGCCGGTCGGCCTCGACCGTGATGCACCGCTCCCCCAGGTCCCGGCCGATCCGCCGGCCCTCGGCGTCGAAGAGGTGCGCGGACATCTCGGCGGCCACACCGAGCGAGGCGTAGTGGGCGCGCTCCTCGTCGCTGAGCATGTCGTGCACCGTGGAGATGCCGGCCTCCCAGGACCCGATGGACACACAGGCGACCGTGACCTTGTCGAAGTACTCGAAGGCGCGGGCGATGCCCGTCTGGTGGCGCAGCGCACCCGCGGTGGCGGCGTCCGGCAGCAGCATCGGCGCGTAGATGGGGTGCGCGTCGCCGCCCGACACCTGGGCCGCCCGCCGTACCGCCTCCACCGAGCCGCGCTCCGCGGTCCCCGCGTCGTACACGCCGGTCAGCTGCACCACCGTGCACGGCGGGAGCCGGTCGAGGGCCGCCGCCATGTGAATGGTGGAGCGGCCCCAGGCGAGGCCCAGCACGTCGCCCTCGTTGACCAGCTCGCCGAGCAGGTCGGCGGCCACCTCCCCGAGGTTCTCCGGGTCGGGCGACTCCTCGGCGTCGGCCGGGGACTCGACCACGACGGCGTGCCGGAGTCCGTAGCGGGCGCGCAGCGCGTCCGAGCGCTCCGCGTCCAGTTCGGCGGGGACACGGATCTCGATCCTCACCAGATCCCGTTCGAGGGCGGTCTCCAGGACCCGGGCCACCTTGAAGCGGCTGACGCCGAACTCCTCGGCGATCTGGATCTTGGACTTCCCCTCGAGGTAGAAGCGGCGGGCCATGGCCGCCGCCTGCACCAGCTCAGCGGGTCCCATCCGCATGGACGACCGGCCCGCCGACATACCCGACACGGCGCTCTCCTCACTGCTGTTCACACTCTGGACTCGCCGTTCATCCTTGCAGATCCGGCGTACTTGATCAGCCCTGATGGGCGCCGTTCACGTTCTCTTGGTTCAGTGGCCGCACGCCCAGGACGCCGCGGCCGTCGCCCCCTCCGCCCGGTCGCGCAGTGCGCGTACCGCCTCGGCCGGGTCCTGCGCCCCGTAGACCGCCGAGCCGGCGACGAAGACGTCCGCCCCCGCGTCGGCGCACCGCTCGATGGTGGAGGCCGAGACTCCGCCGTCGACCTGCAGCCAGAGTTCGAGTCCGTGCTTGCCGATCAGCTCCCGGGTCCTGCGGATCTTGGGCAGCATGATGTCCAGGAACGCCTGGCCGCCGAAGCCGGGCTCGACCGTCATGATCAGCAGCATGTCGAGCTCGGGCAGCAGATCCTCGTACGGCTCGACGGGCGTCGCCGGCTTCAGCGCCATGGAGGCGCGGGCGCCCTTGGCCCTGATCTCCCGCGCGAGCCGCACCGGCGCGGCGGCCGCCTCGACGTGGAAGGTGACGGAGCCGGCGCCCGCCTCCACGTACCGCGGCGCCCAGCGGTCGGGGTCCTCGATCATCAGGTGGCAGTCCAGCGGGGTGTCCGTCGCACGGGCCAGCGACTCCACGACGGGCACCCCGAGCGTGAGGTTCGGGACGAAGTGGTTGTCCATCACGTCGACGTGGAGCCAGTCGGCTCCCTCCACCGCCTTCGCCTCCTCCGCGAGGCGGGCGAAGTCGGCGGACAGGATGCTGGGGTTGATCTGCGCGGCCATGCCCCCAGCCTCCCATGCCCGCGGCGCCCCCGGTCGGCCGGTCCGCACCCCGGACGGCCCGGGTTCCGCCCCGGGCGGCCCCGGTCACGCCGTCCGGCGGAGCAGGGCCAGGTACATCGCGTCCGTTCCGTGCAGGTGTGGCCACAGTTGTACGTCGGGGCCGTCGCCCAGGGCCGGCACGTCCGGCAGCAGCGGGCGGGCGTCGACCGGTTCGGCCGCGCCGTCGTAGTGCTTGAGGACGTCGTCGACGACGGCCCGGGTCTCCGCGAGGTGCGGGGAGCAGGTCGCGTAGCCGACGACGCCGCCGACGCGTACCGAGTCCAGCGCGGTGCGCAGCAGCCCGCGCTGGAGCGGCGCGAAGCCGTCCAGGTCCTCGGGACGGCGCCGCCAGCGGGCCTCGGGACGGCGGCGCAGGGCGCCGAGCCCGGTGCAGGGGACGTCCACCAGCACGCGGTCGAAGGTGCCGGGGCGCCACGGCGGCCGCGTGCCGTCCGCGGCGACGACCTGGTACGGGCCGGGGTTGCCGGCCAGGGCCTTGGCGACGAGTCCGGCGCGGTGGGGCTGCTTCTCGGAGGCGAGCAGCACGGCGCCGCGCTCGGCGGCGAGCCCGGCCAGCATGGCGGCCTTGCCGCCGGGGCCCGCGCAGGCGTCCAGCCACTTCTCGTCGCGCCCGTCGAGCGGGGCGTTGGCGAGGGCGAGCGCGACCAGCTGGCTGCCCTCGTCCTGGACTCCGGCCCGGCCCGCGCGCACGGCGTCGAGGGCGCCCGGTTCGCCGCCCTCGGTGAGCCGGACCGCGTACGGCGACCAGCGGCCGGGCAGACCGGCCTCCTCGCCGATCCCGTCGAGGAGTTCGGCGGCGGTGGAGCGGCCGGGGCGGGCGACCAGGGTCACCTCGGGCCGTTCGTTGTCCGCGTCGAGCAGGTCCTCGATGCCGGCCCGGCCGCCGCCGAGCGCGTCCCAGAGGGCGGAGACGATCCAGCGCGGATGCGCGTGCACGACGGCGAGATGGTCCTCGGGGTCCTCGTCGTACGGCGGGGCGACACGCTCCAGCCAGCCGTCCAGGTCGTGCTGCGCGACCTTGCGCAGCACCGCGTTCACGAACTTGGCGCGGCCGTCGCCGAGGACGACCCGGGCGAGGTCGACGGTCGCGGACACGGCGGCGTGCGTCGGGATACGGGTGCCGAGGAGCTGGTGGGCGCCCAGACCGAGCACGTCGAGGACCGGCGGGTCGACCTCGCGCAGCGGGCGGTCCACGCAGGCCGCGACGATCGCGTCGTAGGTGCCCTGGCGGCGCAGCGTCCCGTAGACCAGCTCGGTCGCCAGTGCCGCGTCGCGCCCGTCGAAGTCGCCCTTCTCGCGCGCCTTGCGCAGCAGCGGCGGCAGGACGAGGTTGGCGTACGCGTCGCGTTCGTCCACGGCCCGCAGCGCCTCGAAGGCGAGGACGCGGACGGGGTCCTTGTGCGGACGGCGGTGGGGCTTGCCCGGCTTGCGGGGCCGACGGGACTGCTCGCTCACGAAGAAGGTGCTCCGGATCCTGGATGACGTGTCCGTCCAGCCTACGTCGCGGCCGGGAGGGGTTCTCCGCCCCGGTGGCGGGCCGGACGCCGCCGGCGGTCAGGGCCTGTCCGGCGGATCGAGTCGCAGGAGGCCGGCGGTGCCTGGTCAGCGCCGGTGAGCGGGGGGTGGTGCGTGCGGCTGCAAGGCGGAGGAGGGCGGCATGGCTGAGCCGTGGGGCACCTCCCCGCTCGAGCGCGGCCGGGAGCTTGGGGGAGACCGACGACAACGCGGCGAGGTGCGGTGCCGGGCCCCGCGGGCCCGGCCTGATCCGAACGGGAGGCCCTATTGGGCGCCGACCGTCTCGCCCGTGGCGATGCGGACCCCGCGCGCCCAGTCGGCGGCGCGCATCGGCTTCTTGCCCTGGGCCTGGACCCAGAGCAGCTCGACGGCGTGCGAGCCGGTGCCGACGTGGACGCTGTTCTTGCCGACGGCGAGTGCGCCGGGGGCGAGGTCGGTGCGGTCCGGGGCGGGCACGGTCTGGATGAGCTTGAGCCGCTCGCCGCGGAAGACGGTCCACGCGCCGGGGGCGGGCGTGCAGCCCCTGACGACCCGGTCGACGCGCAGCGCGGGGGCGCCGAAGTCGACGTGCGCGTCCTCGACGGTGATCTTCGGGGCGAGGGAGACGCCGTCGGCGGGCTGCGGCAGGGCCTTGAGGGTGCCGTCCTCGATGCCGTCCATGGTGGCGGTGAGCAGTCCGGACCCGGCGAACGCGAGACGGGTCAGCAGGTCTCCGCTGGTGTCGGTGGGACGGACCTCCTCGGTGACCGTCCCGTAGACCGGGCCGGAGTCGAGCCCTTCCTCGATCAGGAAGGTGGAGGCGCCGGTGATCTCGTCGCCGGCCATGATCGCGTGCTGCACGGGGGCCGCGCCGCGCCAGGCGGGCAGCAGGGAGAAGTGCAGGTTGACCCAGCCGTGGACCGGGACGTCCAGGGCGACGCGGGGCAGCAGCGCGCCGTAGGCGACGACGGGACAGCAGTCCGGGGCGATCTCCCGCAGCCGCGCCAGGAACGCCTCGTCCCGCGGCTTCGCCGGCTTCAGCACCTCGATCCCGGCCTCCTCGGCCCGCTCGGCGACCGGGCTGGCCACGAGGCGGCGTCCCCGGCCCGCGGGGGCGTCGGGGCGGGTGACCACGGCGGCGACCTCGTGCCGCCCGGAGGCGATCAGGGCGTCCAGAGCGGGGACGGCGACCTCGGGGGTGCCTGCGAAGACGAGCTTCATGGGAAGCGGTGGGCCTCTCGGACGTGGACGACGGCGGTGCCGCCCTCACCACGGCGGACAGGCCGCCGAGCGGAATCGGCGGACGGCCCGGCCGACGGGGAGCGGCGGACGGCGCACCAGTCTATGAGGCGGGCACGCGGCGGTGGTCCAGGGCGTCGCGCCGGCGTCCGGCCCTCCTCCTCCGCAGGCGCGCGTGAGCCGGTTGCCGCGGGGCGTACGCGTGCCCGCACGCGCGCCCCGCGCATATGCCCGTACGCCCCGGCAGCGTGACCACTCACCCCGCCGCGCGTTGGTCAAGACGGAGTTGACCACAGCGGGGCGCAGTCGCGGCCCCGATCCTATTCATCGCCGGTTCGAGAGGCTTGTTCATGGCCGACCACGCAACCCACGACGCCCAGGCTCGGGCCAGCCTGCACCTGCTGGTGCGGGACATCGAGCGGGTCCGCCGGCAGGTGGACGCACTGCGCACGCTCACCGCCCAGCTGGGCAACGTCTACCGCCCCCGCCGTTCCGGTTCCTCCGCGGGCTTCGTCGTCTACGGACGCGCGCCCGCGCCGACCGTCCGGCTCGCGCAGGAGCTCAGGGACAGCGTCGAGACGCTGGTCACCGCCGCTGTGGACTTCGACCGGTCGCTGGGTTTCTCGTGGGACGCGGTGGGTTCGGCCCTCGGCGTCACCAAGCAGGCGGTGCACCGCCGCTACGGCGCGCGCCGCGCCGCCGCCCAGGCCGCGGCGGAGGCCGAGCGGGCCACCGAGTCGTCGGGCGGCCGTACGGTCGCCGTGGACACCGCGGTGTCCACGCTTCCCACGCTTCCCACGGTCCCCGCGGCCCGCTCCATGCCGCCGCAGCCGACCGCGAGTGCGAGTACGAGTGGTTCCGCGCTGCGCGACGAGGCCCGGCCCACCGCGTTCCCGGGCCCGCGCAACGGCTGACCGCCGCTCCCCGCCACCTCGTTCCCCGAGCGGGAGGCGCACGCACCAGCCCGTCCGGGGGCCGCCGCCCGATGAGCCGTCGGCCGGTGCGCCCGCGGCCCCGCTCAGCCGATGTCCGGCGGGTCGATCCGGATCCGCACCGGCTCCTGCCCGCCCCGCGCCATCCGCGCCGCCTGTGCGGTCTTCAGCGCCACCGCCAGCGCGGCGCCCCGCCCCGGCGGCACCCGCACGAGCGCCCGCTCCCAGAACTCGCCGGGCGGCGGCGCACCGACCCGGCGCGGCCGCCCCGGGTCGGTGACGGGCAGCGGCACCGGACCCAGCACCTCGGCGTCACCGGGCAGCCGGGCCGCCGCGAGGAAGTCGGCGAGGGCCTCGGGCGGGCCGGAGACCGCCGCCATCCGGGACACGGGCGGGAAGCCGATCTCGGCGCGCTCGGCGAGCTCGCGGACCGCGTGCCCCGCGGGATCCCAGCGCACCAGCGCCTGCACGGGCCGCAGCGTCGGCTCGGCGACGACCACCACGGTGCCCCCGGCCCCCTGCGGGCGCACCAGCGCCGCGGCGCCGATCCAGCGCCGCAGCGCCTCCTCACCGGCCCGCAGGTCCGGCCGTCCGAGCATGGCCCAGCCGTCCAGGAGCAGTGCGGCCGCGTACCCGCCTTCGGCGACGGGCTCGGCTCCGGGGGTGCTCACGACGAGCGCGGGCGTGCCCGGCACCGTGTCCAGCACCTGCTCGCGCCCCGACGTGCGCACCGGCACCGCCGGGAACGCCCGCCCCAGCTCCTCGGCCGTGCGGCGGGCGCCGACGATCTGCGCGCGCAGCCGGAATCCGCCGCACTCGGGGCAGTGCCAGGCCGTCTCCTCGCACCCGCACCAGCCGCAGCGCAGGGCTCCGGCGTCCTCGGCCGCCAGGGGCCCCGCGCAGCGCGCGCAGCGCGCGGGCGCGCGGCACTGGGCGCAGGCCATCCGGGGCACGTAGCCGCGCCGCGGGACCTGCACCAGTACGGGGCCGTCCCGCAGGCCCTCCTTCACGATCTGCCAGGCCAGGCTCGGCAGCCGGGCGGCCCGCGCCGCCTCGTCCCGGGCGAGGTCCTGGTCCCCCACGGTGCGCACGAGCGGCGCCGCGGACCGCACCCGCTCCCGGTCCGCGGACAGCGGCAGCGCCCAGCCGCTCTCGACCAGCTGCGCGGCCTCCACCGTGCAGCTCCAGCCGCCCAGCAGGAAACCGCACTTGTCACGGGCGGCCCGCAGCTCCAGCACCTCGCGGACATGCGGGTGGGGCGCGTTGTCGTCGCTGTGGCCGTCGTCGCCGTCGTCCCAGACGGCCACCAGCCCCAGGTCGCGCACCGGCGCGAACATGGCGGCACGGGTGCCGACGACGGCCCGTACGGCGCCGCGCCGGACGGCGAGCCACTCCCGGTAGCGCTTCTCGGGGCCCGCGTCGGCGGTCAGCAGGGCGTGCCGGTCCCGGCCGAGGAGCGCGGTGAGTGCCGCGTCCACCCGCGCGGCGGGCCGCCCTGCCGGTACGACGACGAGCGCGCCCCGGCCTGAGGCCAGGGTCGCCTGCACGGCCCGGGCGATCTCGTCGGCCCACTCCGGGCCGGGCAGCGCGGTCCACACGGCTCGCGGGGAGCCACCGGTGGCGAGCGCGTCCAGGAACCCGGGGCCCCGCCCGTACCTCCGCCAGGTGCCCGGTTCGGGGGCGGGCGGGGCGGGGGGCGGCTCGGCGGCGGCCCGTGCCTCGGCGCGGGCGTGCCGGGGCGGTACGGCAAGCTGCAGCACGTCCGCGAGGCTGCCCGCGTACCGGTCGGCGACGGCGCGGGCGAGGCCCAGCAGCCCGGCGTCGAGCACCGGCTCGGGCGAGACGACCTGGGCGAGCGCGGCCAGCGGCCCGGCGTAGTCGGACTCGGCGACCCGCTCGACGAGGAAGCCGTCGATGAGCCCGCCGCCCTCCCGCCGCCCCTCGCGGACCCGCCGGCCTCCGGCGCCGAACCGTACCCGGACCCGGACCCCGGGTTTCGCGGCCTCGTCCAGCTCCTCGGGCACCGCGTAGTCGAAGTACCGGTCGAGGTGGAGGACGCCCTTGTCGACGAGGACGCGCGCGACGGGCAGCTCCTTCGCCAGCGGCGCCCCCCGCCAGGTCCGGGGCTTGGCCTTGGGCACCCCGGCCTTGCGCACGGCGTCCCGGACGAGCGCGAGCTGCTCCGGCGCCGTCCGCTCCGCGCCGCCGTCCCCCTGCCCGTTCTCGCTGCTCACGCCTGCATTCCTACCAGACGCCACCGACAACGAGCGGCGGCGGCGGAGGGCGGCGACGCGCGGGCGACGCGGCGAGGCCCGGCGCCCCCGAAGGGGCACCGGGCCTCGATGACGCGCGGGGACCTACAGGCCCACGGCCTCGCGGAGCGCGTCGACGCGGTCGGTGCGCTCCCACGTGAACTCGGGCAGCGCGCGGCCGAAGTGGCCGTACGCGGCGGTCAGCGAGTAGATCGGGCGGAGCAGGTCCAGGTCGCGGATGATCGCGGCCGGGCGGAGGTCGAAGACCTCGCCGATGGCAGCCTCGATCTTCTCGGCGTCGACCTTGGCGGTGCCGAAGGTCTCCACGAACAGACCGACCGGCTCGGCCTTGCCGATCGCGTACGCGACCTGCACCTCGCAGCGGGAGGCGAGCCCCGCCGCGACCACGTTCTTGGCGACCCAGCGCATCGCGTACGCCGCCGAGCGGTCCACCTTGGACGGGTCCTTGCCGGAGAAGGCGCCGCCGCCGTGCCGGGCCATCCCGCCGTAGGTGTCGATGATGATCTTCCGGCCGGTCAGGCCGGCGTCACCCATCGGGCCGCCGATCTCGAACCGCCCGGTCGGGTTGACCAGCAGCCGGTAGCCCTCGGTGTCCAGCTTGATGCCGTCCTCGAGCAGCGCCTTCAGCTCCGGCTCCACCACGAACTCACGGATGTCCGGCGCCAGCAGCGAGTCCAGGTCGATGTCGGACGCGTGCTGCGAGGACACCACGACCGTGTCCAGGCGGACCGCCTTGTCGCCGTCGTACTCGATGGTGACCTGCGTCTTGCCGTCCGGGCGCAGGTACGGGATCGTCCCGTTCTTGCGGACCTCGGACAGCCGGCGGGAGAGCCGGTGCGCCAGATGGATCGGCAGCGGCATCAGCTCGGGGGTCTCGTCCGTCGCGTACCCGAACATCAGGCCCTGGTCGCCGGCGCCCTGCCGGTCCAGCTCGTCGCCCTCGTCCCGCTGGGAGGCACCCTCGACCCGGCTCTCGTAGGCCGTGTCGACACCCTGGGCGATGTCCGGGGACTGCGAGCCGATGGACACCGACACGCCGCAGGAGGCGCCGTCGAAGCCCTTCTTCGAGGAGTCGTAGCCGATCTCGAGGATCTTGTCGCGCACGAGCTGCGCGATCGGCGCGTACGCCTTGGTCGTGACCTCTCCGGCCACATGCACCAGGCCGGTCGTGATCAGCGTCTCCACGGCGACCCGGGACGTCGGGTCCTCACGCAGAAGCGCATCGAGG
Organism: Streptomyces sp. NPDC008313; assembly: GCF_042956125.1. Classification (NCBI taxonomy): domain Bacteria; kingdom Bacillati; phylum Actinomycetota; class Actinomycetes; order Kitasatosporales; family Streptomycetaceae; genus Streptomyces; species Streptomyces sp. NPDC008313. The sequence goes on along the minus strand of NZ_JBIBFR010000002.1, from coordinate 344,425 downwards.
ATGGTGTCGCTGATCTGGTCAGCGATCTTGTCGGGGTGACCCTCGGTCACGGACTCCGAGGTGAACAGGCGACGGGACACAACGCTCCCTGGGGTTGCAGCGGCTGCTGGCTGATCATTGTCGGACGGTGCGGGGAGCTGCGCCCGGCGCCGTCCGCGGACAGTTTATCGGTCGTGCCCGGCCACGGGGTCACCCGTCTCGCCTCTCGGAAACGCTGTGACCTGCGGCACGGGCATTCTGTGCCATGTCCGTCGCTCTCCGCCAGGGGGCGCCCCGGTCGAAAGCGCGTGAAGTGGATCCCCCTGGAGGCGGAGGACCCGTCACTCGAACAGGCGTGTCACCAGGTCCCAGACGGTGTCGGCCAGGGCCTCCTTGGGCCCGTGCGGCACCGGTGTCTCGCTGCCGTCGGCGCCGAGCACCACGGCCTCGTTCTCCTCGGAGCCGAAGGTTCTGCTCTCCCCCACCTCGTTCACCACGAGGAGGTCGCAGCCCTTGCGCGCCAGCTTCTTGCGGCCGTTGGCCAGCACGTCGTCCGTCTCGGCGGCGAAGCCGACGACGACCTGACCGGGGCGGGGCCGGTCAGCGGAGAGCTCCGCGAGGACGTCGGGGTTGCGGACCAGGGCGATCGGCTCCGGTTCCCTGCCGTCCTGCTTCTTGATCTTCCCGGTCGCGTACACCGCCGGGCGGAAGTCGGCCACGGCCGCGGCCATCACGACGGCGTCGGCGTCCCCGGCCGCCTTCAGGACGGCCTCCCGCAGGTGCACGGCCGTGCCCACCGGCACGACGTCCACGCCGGCCGGGTCCGGCAGGCCGGTGTTCGCGGCGATCAGGGTGACCCGGGCGCCCCGCGCGGCGGCGGTGCGGGCGAGGGCGTACCCCTGCTTGCCGGAGGAGCGGTTGCCGAGGAAGCGCACGGGGTCGAGGGGCTCGCGGGTGCCGCCCGCGCTGACGACGACGTGCCGTCCGGCGAGGTCGGTCCCGGCGGCGCCGCGGGCGAGGACGCGGCGGCAGACCTCGAAGATCTCCCCGGGGTCGGGCAGCCGGCCCTTGCCGGTGTCGACGCCGGTCAGCCGGCCGACCGCGGGCTCGACGACGACGGCTCCCCGGCGGCGCAGCGTCGCCACGTTCTCCTGGGTGGCCGGGTGCTCCCACATCTCGGTGTGCATGGCCGGGGCGAAGACGACCGGACAGCGCGCGGTGAGCAGCGTGTTGGTCAGCAGGTCGTCGGCCAGTCCGTGGGCGGCCCTGGCGAGCATGTCGGCGGTGGCCGGGGCCACGACGACGAGGTCGGCGTCCTGCCCGATGCGGACGTGCGGCACCTCGTGCACGTCGGACCAGACCTCGGTCGAGACGGGGTGCCCGGAGAGCGCGGACCAGGTGGCGGCGCCGACGAAGTGCAGCGCGGACGCGGTGGGCACCACCCGTACGTCGTGGCCCGATTCCGTCAGCCTGCGCAGCAGCTCGCACGCCTTGTACGCGGCGATCCCGCCGCTGACCCCCAGCACGACCTTCGGCTTGTCCACCAGGTCTCCCCAGACTCGTAGAGGCTTCACTCGCAGAGGCTCCGAAACCCGTGGAGGCTTCGAACCGTACGGTTGCATGACACACCACAGGCCCGGCAGTCGGTTGCCGGGCCTGTGGAAAACTCCGCCGCGATCAGCGGATACGACTTACTGCGCGGGGCCCTCGACGGCCTCGGAGGTCAGCAGACCCGCGTTGATCTCACGCAGCGCGATCGAGAGCGGCTTCTCGTGGACGTGCGTGTCCACGAGGGGACCGACGTACTCGAGGAGGCCCTCGCCGAGCTGCGAGTAGTACGCGTTGATCTGGCGGGCGCGCTTGGCCGCGTAGATGACGAGGCTGTACTTCGAGTCAGTGGCCTCGAGAAGCTCGTCGATCGGCGGGTTGATGATGCCCTCGGGCGCGGTAATGGAAGAGGACACGCTCTACCTTCCGAAAGATGGGATGAGATCGAAAACGATCACACTACGTCCACCAAGGCTAGCAGCTCACGGGCCACGTCCTCGACGGAGGTGTTGACCAGGGTGGTGTCGAACTCGGGTTCGGCGGCCAGCTCGACCTTCGCCGCCGCCAGGCGGCGCTCGATCACCTCGGGCGGCTCGGTGCCCCGCCCGGTGAGCCTGCGCACGAGCTCCTCCCAGGAGGGCGGGGCGAGGAAGACCAGCAGGGCGTCCCGCATGGACTCCCGGACCTGCCGGGCGCCCTGGAGGTCGATCTCCAGGAGGACGGGCTCGCCCGCCTCCAGCCGCTGCACGACGGCGGCCCGCGGCGTCCCGTAGCGGTTGCCCGCGAACTCCGCCCACTCCAGCAGCTCGCCGTTGGCGATCAGCTTGTCCATCTCGTCGTCGGAGACGAAGAAGTAGTGGACGCCGTGCTTCTCCCCGGGGCGCGGCCTGCGGGTCGTCGCCGACACCGACAGCCAGAGCTCGGGGTGTTCCTTGCGCATATGCGCGACGACCGTGCTCTTGCCGACCCCCGAGGGGCCGGAGAGCACGGTCAGCCGCGGACGTGCGTCCGGGGGTACGGGGGTCGTCCCCCGGGGTGTTGCAGCCATACGGCGATTATTCCAGCAATCGGCCGGTGCCCAGGACTCAGGCGCCGGAACCGCCGAACTCGCGCTCCAGGGAGGCGATCTGGTTCGAACCGAGGCCACGCACACGGCGGCTCTCGGAGATCCCCAGTCGCTCCATGATCTGCTTGGCGCGGACCTTGCCCACGCCCGGCAGCGACTCGAGAAGGGCGGAGACCTTCATCTTGCCGATGACGTCGTTCTCCTGGCCCTGCTTGATGACCTCGTGGAGGGAGGCGCCGGAGTGCTTGAGTCGATTCTTGACCTCGGCCCGCTCCCGGCGAGCCGCGGCGGCCTTTTCGAGCGCGGCTGCGCGCTGTTCAGGGGTAAGGGGCGGAAGAGCCACGCCTACGTCACCTCGGATGTCGATCTTGTCGGATACGGACCGGTGAGGAACCTAGTCGCCCCACACCTGGGGAGCCACGGGCGACACACTCGCCCGTTCTCCCCCACTGCGTCGAGGGCCCGAAGGTGCCCTCACTCGTCGGAGACTAGCGGCCAAGTCCGCCGGAGTCAGCGAGAACAGCGGAAAAGTCCTGGTCAGCCTCTGGCCAGCCGGACATTTAGGACGTAATGCCCCGGATTTGAGGGTGTATCCAGGCGCGGGGCCCGCGCACGGCCCTCGCCGGCGGCTTCCGCGCGGGCTCAGGCACCCTCCACGGCCGCCCTGATCTCCTCGGCGAAGCGGCCGGCGGACGCGCGCAGGGCCGCGACGTCGGGCCCGTGACGCAGGACACCCCTGCTGACGTTCGGCACCACGTCGCGCAGCACCGGGCCGAAGACCGCCGGAAGATCCGCCGGGGTCGCCCCCTGCGCGCCGATGCCGGGGGCGAGCAGCGGTCCGCCGATCGCGAGGTCGTACGAGGACAGGTCGCCCAGCGTGGCGCCGACGACGGCGCCGAAGGAACCCAGCGGCGTCTGCCCCGCGTTCTCCTCGGCGAGGTGCGCGAGCACCGTCGCCGCGACGGAGCGCCCGCCCGCGTCCGGACCGGTCACCGCGTGCTGCACCTCGGCGCCCTCGGGGTTGGAGGTGAGCGCCAGCACGAAGAGTCCGGCGCCGCTCTGCCTGGCGAGGTCCACGGCGGGCCGCAGCGAGCCGTAGCCCAGGTACGGGGAGACGGTGAGGGCGTCGGAGAAGAGCGGGGCGTCCTTGTGCAGGAAGGTCTCGGCGTAGGCGGCCATGGTGGAGCCGATGTCGCCGCGCTTGGCGTCCATGACGACCAGCGCGCCGGCCGCCCGCGCCTCCTCGACGGACTTCTCCAGGACGGCGATGCCGCGTGAGCCGAATCGCTCGAAGAACGCGCTCTGCGGCTTCAGCACCGCGACGCGGTCGGCGAGTGCCTCCACGACGGTGCGGCTGAAGCGTTCGAGGCCCGCGACGTCGTCGCCGAGACCCCAGTCCTCGAGCAGCGAGGCGTGCGGGTCGATGCCCACGCACAGCGGGCCGCGCTCGTCCATGGCACGGCGCAGCCGGGCGCCGAAGGGTTCGAGTACCGTCGTGCTGGTCATCGGGGCTTCCTCACGTCGGAGCCGACCGCGTCGGCGAGGGTGGCGTAGGGGCTCTGCCGCAGGCGGGCGGCGAGGCCCTTGTGGACGTCGCGAGCGTAGAACGGCCCCTCGTAGATGAAGGCGCTGTAGCCCTGGACCAGGGTGGCGCCGGCCAGGATGCGCTGCCAGGCGTCCTCGGCGTTCTCCACGCCGCCGACGCCCACCAGGGTGATCCGGTCGCCCACGCGCGCGTACAGGCGGCGCAGGACCTCCAGGGAGCGCGCCTTGAGCGGGGCGCCCGAGAGGCCGCCCGTCTCCGCGACCAGCTCCGGCGAGGACGTCAGTCCGAGGCCCTCGCGCGCGATGGTGGTGTTCGTGGCGATGATGCCGTCCAGGCCCAGTTCCACGGCCAGGTCGGCGACCGAGTCGACGTCCTCGTCGGCGAGGTCGGGCGCGATCTTGACCAGCAGCGGCACCCGCCGGCCGGTGACCACGCGGTCGGCGGCCTCGCGGACGGCGCTCAGGAGCGGGCGCAGCGCCTCGGTGGCCTGGAGATTGCGCAGGCCGGGCGTGTTGGGCGAGGAGACGTTGACGACCAGGTAGTCGGCGTGCGGGGCCAGCCGCTCGGCGGACTTCACGTAGTCGGCGACGGCCTCCCCCTCCGGGACGACCTTGGTCTTGCCGATGTTGACCCCGACGACGGTCCGGAAGACCGGTGTGCGGGCCGCCAGCCGGGCGGCGACGGCGGCGGAGCCCTCGTTGTTGAAGCCCATGCGGTTGATCAGCGCCCGGTCCGCCACGAGGCGGAACAGCCGCTTCCTGGGGTTGCCGGGCTGCGGCTCCCCCGTCACCGTGCCGATCTCGACGTGGTCGAAGCCGAGCATGGCCATCCCGTCGATGGCGACGGCGTTCTTGTCGAAGCCGGCGGCGAGCCCGAAGGGGCCGTGCATCCGCAGCCCGAGGGCCTCGGTGCGCAGCTCCTCGTACCGGGGCGCGAGCGCGGCGGCGGCGAAGGTGCGCAGCACGGGGACGCGGGCGGCGAGGCGGATCCAGCGGAAGGCCAGGTGGTGGGCCCGTTCCGGGTCCATGCGGGAGAAGACGAGTGTGAAGAGGGTCTTGTACATGTGTCCTCGTGAAGCCTCGTGCGGAGCCCGTCGGGGCTCGTGGAGGGGAGCTCATGAAGAGGGGGACACCGTTTCCGGTGTCCCCCTGGGGGCTAGTGGTCGCGGGCCGCGATCAGATGCTCCGCGTGTTCCTGGAGCGAGCGCACGCCCACGTCCCCGTGGTTGAGCGCGTCGATGCCCTGGACGGCGGCGGCGAGCGCCTGGACCGTCGTGAGGCAGGGAACGGAGCGGGCGACCGCCGCCGTACGGATCTCGTAGCCGTCGAGGCGGCCGCCGGTGCCGTAGGGCGTGTTGACGATCAGGTCGACCTCGCCGTCGTGGATGAGCTGCACGATCGTCTTCTCGCCGTTCGGGCCCTCGCCCTCGGACTGCTTGCGCACGACGGTCGCGTTGATGCCGTTGCGCTTGAGGACCTCGGCGGTGCCGGAGGTGGCGAGCAGCTCGAAGCCGTGGGCGACGAGTTCGCGCGCGGGGAAGATCATCGAGCGCTTGTCGCGGTTGGCGACGGAGATGAACGCGCGGCCCTTGGTGGGCAGCGGCCCGTACGCGCCGGCCTGCGACTTGGCGTACGCCGTGCCGAAGACGGAGTCGATGCCCATGACCTCGCCGGTGGAGCGCATCTCCGGGCCGAGGACCGTGTCCACGCCGCGTCCGTGGATGTCGCGGAAGCGCGACCACGGCATCACGGCCTCCTTGACGGAGATCGGCGCGTCGAGCGGCAGGGTGCCGCCGTCGCCGTTCGCCGGGAGGAGGCCCTCCGCGCGCAGTTCGGCGACGGTCGCGCCGAGCGAGATCCGGGCGGCGGCCTTCGCGAGCGGCACGGCGGTCGCCTTCGAGGTGAAGGGGACGGTCCGGGAGGCGCGCGGGTTGGCCTCCAGGACGTACAGGATGTCGCCCGCCATGGCGAACTGGATGTTGATCAGCCCGCGGACGCCGACGCCCTTGGCGATGGCCTCCGTGGAGGCGCGCAGCCGCTTGATGTCGAACCCGCCGAGCGTGATCGGCGGCAGGGCGCACGCCGAGTCGCCGGAGTGGATGCCGGCCTCCTCGATGTGCTCCATGACGCCGCCGAGGTAGAGCTCCTCGCCGTCGTACAGGGCGTCGACGTCGATCTCGATGGCGTCGTCGAGGAAGCGGTCGACGAGGACGGGCCGGGAGGGCGAGATCTCGGTCGACTCGGCGATGTACGCCTCCAGCCGCGTCTCGTCGTACACGATCTCCATGCCGCGGCCACCGAGGACGTACGACGGCCGGACGAGGACCGGGTAGCCGATCTCGTCGGCGATGGCCTTGGCGCCGGCGAAGGTGGTCGCGGTGCCGTGCTTCGGGGCGGGGAGGCCCGCCTCGGCGAGGACGCGCCCGAAGGCGCCGCGGTCCTCGGCGGCGTGGATCGCCTCCGGCGGCGTGCCGACGACCGGCACGCCGTTGTCCTTGAGGGCCTGCGCGAGCCCCAGCGGGGTCTGGCCGCCGAGCTGCACGACCACGCCCGCGACCGGTCCGGCCAGCGTCTCGGCGTGGACGATCTCCAGCACGTCCTCCAGCGTCAGCGGCTCGAAGTACAGGCGGTCGGAGGTGTCGTAGTCGGTGGAGACGGTCTCGGGGTTGCAGTTGACCATCACGGTCTCGTAGCCCGCGTCGCTGAGCGCGAAGGAGGCGTGGACGCAGGAGTAGTCGAACTCGATGCCCTGGCCGATGCGGTTCGGGCCGGAGCCGAGGATGATCACCGCGGGCTTCTCGCGGGGGGCGACCTCGGTCTCCTCGTCGTAGGACGAGTAGAAGTACGGCGTCCGCGCGGCGAACTCGGCGGCGCAGGTGTCGACCGTCTTGTAGACGGGGCGCACGCCCAGCGCGTGCCGGACTTCGCGCACGACGTCCTCGCGCAGTCCGCGGATCTCGGCGATCTGCGTGTCGGAGAAGCCGTGCCGCTTGGCCTCGGCGAGCAGCTGGGGCTCCAGCTTGTCGACGGCGGCCAGCTCGTCCGCGATCTCCTTGATCAGGAACAGCTGGTCCACGAACCACGGGTCGATCTTCGTCGCCGCGAAGATCTCCTCGGGGCTCGCGCCCGCGCGGATCGCCTGCATGACGGTGTTGATGCGCCCGTCGGTCGGCCGCACGGCCTCTTCGAGGAGCTGCTTCCTGTCGCCGGGCTCCCCGGTGAAGGTGAACTGCGAGCCCTTGCGCTCCAGCGAGCGCAGCGCCTTCTGCAGCGCCTCCGTGAAGTTCCGGCCGATCGCCATGGCCTCGCCGACCGACTTCATGGTGGTGGTCAGCGTGGAGTCGGCGCTCGGGAACTTCTCGAAGGCGAAGCGCGGGGCCTTCACGACCACGTAGTCCAGCGTGGGCTCGAAGGACGCCGGGGTCTGCTCGGTGATGTCGTTCGGGATCTCGTCGAGCGTGTAGCCGACGGCGAGCTTCGCGGCGATCTTGGCGATCGGGAAGCCGGTCGCCTTGGAGGCGAGCGCCGAGGAGCGGGAGACGCGCGGGTTCATCTCGATGACGATGACCCGGCCGTCCTCGGGGTTCACCGCGAACTGGATGTTGCAGCCGCCGGTGTCGACGCCGACCTCGCGGATGATGGCGATGCCCATGTCGCGCAGGATCTGGTACTCGCGGTCTGTGAGCGTCATCGCCGGGGCGACGGTGATCGAGTCACCGGTGTGCACGCCCATCGGGTCGAAGTTCTCGATGGAGCAGACGACGACGACGTTGTCGTTCTTGTCGCGCATCAGCTCCAGCTCGTACTCCTTCCAGCCGAGGATGGACTCCTCCAGGAGCACTTCGGTGGTCGGCGAGAGGGTGAGGCCCTGGCCGGCGATGCGGCGCAGTTCCTCCTCGTCGTGCGCGAATCCGGAGCCGGCGCCGCCCATGGTGAAGGAGGGCCGGACGACGACGGGGTAGCCGCCGAGCGTGTCCACGCCCTTGAGGATGTCGTCCATGGAGTGGCAGATGACCGAGCGAGCGGACTCGCCGTGGCCGATCTTCCCGCGGACGGCCTCGACGACGCCCTTGAAGAGGTCGCGGTCCTCGCCCTTGTTGATCGCCTCGACGTTGGCGCCGATGAGTTCGACGCCGTACTTGTCGAGTGTTCCGGCGTCGTGCAGCGAGATGGCCGTGTTGAGCGCCGTCTGGCCGCCGAGGGTGGGCAGCAGGGCGTCCGGCCGCTCCTTGGCGATGATCTTCTCGACGAACTCCGGGGTGATCGGCTCGATGTAGGTGGCGTCGGCGATCTCCGGGTCGGTCATGATCGTCGCCGGGTTGGAGTTGACCAGGATGACCCTGAGTCCCTCGGCGCGCAGGACGCGGCACGCCTGGGTGCCGGAGTAGTCGAACTCGGCGGCCTGGCCGATGACGATCGGGCCGGAGCCGATGACCAGGACGGACTGGATATCGGTGCGCTTAGGCACGCTGGCCCTCCATCGATGCGGTGCTCATCAAAGACGTGAAGCGGTCGAACAGGTAGGCGGCGTCGTGCGGGCCCGCCGCCGCTTCGGGGTGGTACTGGACGCTGAAGGCCGGCCGGTCGAGGAGCCGGAGTCCCTCGACCACGTTGTCGTTGAGGCAGACGTGGGAGACCTCGGCGCGGCCGTAGGGGGTGTCCGAGACCTTGTCGAGCGGGGCGTCCACGGCGAAGCCGTGGTTGTGCGCGGTGACCTCGACCTTGCCGGTCGTACGGTCCTGCACCGGCTGGTTGATGCCGCGGTGGCCGTACTTCAGCTTGAAGGTGCCGAAGCCGAGGGCCCGGCCCAGGATCTGGTTGCCGAAGCAGATGCCGAACAGCGGGGTGCCGCGCTCCAGGACGCCGCGCATGACCGAGACCGGGTGGTCGGCGGTGGAGGGGTCGCCGGGGCCGTTGGAGAAGAAGACACCGTCGGGGCCGACGGCGTAGACGTCCTCGACGGTGGCCGTGGCGGGCAGGACGTGCACCTCGATGCCGCGCTCGGCCATGCGGTGCGGGGTCATGCCCTTGATGCCGAGGTCGATCGCGGCGACGGTGAACTTCTTCTCACCGATCGCCGGGACGACGTACGCCTCGGTGGTGGCGACCTCGGCGGCGAGGTCCGCGCCCGCCATCTCGGGGGCCTGACGGACCTCGGCGAGCATGGTGCCCTCGTCGGGCAGGGCGTTGCCGGAGAAGATGCCGACGCGCATGGCGCCGCGCTCGCGCAGATGGCGGGTGAGGGCGCGGGTGTCGATGCCGCTGATGCCGACGACGCCCTGAGCGCGCAGTTCGTCGTCGAGCGAGCGCTGTGAGCGCCAGTTGGAGGGCACGCGCGCGGGGTCGCGGACCACGTAGCCGGAGACCCAGATCTTCCGGGACTCCATGTCCTCGTCGTTGACGCCCGTGTTCCCGACGTGCGGGGCGGTCATCACGACGACCTGGCGGTGGTAGGACGGGTCGGTGAGGGTCTCCTGGTATCCGGTCATGCCGGTGGAGAACACGGCTTCGCCGAAGGTGGCCCCCACGGCCCCGTAGGCGCGGCCGCGGAAGATCCGGCCGTCCTCCAGGACGAGTACGGCGGGAGCCTTCACGGCTCCCTTGGTGGAGGTCGTCATCGTGCGCCTTCCGTTTCCGTCTTGTTGATCATGTCGTTCAGGGTCTCGGCCCACTCGTTGTGCTCGGCCGCGTGGTCGGAGCGGAAACCCGAGTCGATCAGCTTGCCGCCGTGTTCCCACGTGACGACGAGCAGTCCGCCCTCGGTGAGGACCTTGCCCGCGATGCCCTTGTCGAGCCGGGCCTCGCGCAGCGCGCCGGCCGGGACGAAGAAGTCGGCGGCGCCGGGGCGCACCACGTCCAGCCCCGCGTCCGTCAGCGTGAGCTCGGCCCTGCTGCGGGTGCCCAGGCCGTGCGCCACGATGCGGTCGAGCCACTGCCCGGCGGTGGTGGAGCCGTGGTAGCGGCCGCTCATGGTCAGTTTCGCCGGGCCGGGCTCGTCCGGCGCGCTGGGCAGCTCGGGGAGGTCGCCCTGGAGGGTGACCCGCCACTTCCAGCCCTCGCGCATCAGCCAGTAGACGAGCGCGACGAAGAGCGCGAGGCCGACCAGCCAGCCGACGCGGGCGGCCCAGTCGGTCACCTCCGCCGACTTCTGTTCCGCTGCCGTGTACGGCAGGCGGGCCGGATGCGCCAGGTGCGCCAGGTGCGCCAGATGCAGTGATGTCACGCGAGTTTCCCGTCGACGAGCGTGGGCCGGCCCCGCAGCCAGGTGTGGGTGACACGGCCCGGCAGCTCGCGGCCCTCGTAGGGGGTGTTGCGGCTGCGCGAGGCGAAGCCCGCGGGGTCCACGGCTCCACGGTATGCCGGATCGACCAGCGTGAGGTTGGCGGGCTCACCTGCCGAGACGGGCCGTCCATGCCCCTGCGCCCGGCCGATCCGCGCCGGCGCGAACGCCATGCGGTCGGCGACGCCGGCCCAGTCGAGCAGGCCGGTGTCGACCATCGTCTGCTGGACGACGGACAGGGCGGTCTCCAGGCCGACCATGCCCATGGCGGCCGCGGCCCACTCGCAGTCCTTGTCCTCGTGCGGGTGCGGGGCGTGGTCGGTGGCGACGATGTCGATGGTGCCGTCCGCGAGCGCCTCGCGCAGCGCCGTCACGTCGCGCTCGGTGCGCAGCGGCGGGTTGACCTTGTACACCGGGTTGTACGTGCGGACCAGCTCGTCGGTGAGCAGGAGGTGGTGCGGGGTGACCTCGGCGGTGACGTCGATGCCGCGGGACTTGGCCCAGCGGACGATCTCGACGGAGCCCGCGGTGGACAGGTGGCAGATGTGGACGCGGGAGCCGACGTGCTCGGCGAGGAGGACGTCGCGGGCGATGACCGACTCCTCGGCGACGGCGGGCCAGCCGCCGAGGCCGAGCTCGGCGGAGACGACGCCCTCGTTCATCTGGGCGCCCTCGGTGAGGCGGGGCTCCTGGGCGTGCTGGGCGACGACGCCGCCGAAGGCCTTCACGTACTCCAGCGCCCGGCGCATGATCACCGCGTCGTCGACGCACTTGCCGTCGTCCGAGAAGACGGTGACTCCGGCCGCGGAGTCGTGCATGGCGCCGAGCTCGGCGAGCTTCTTGCCCTCCAGGCCGACGGTGACGGCGCCGATGGGCTGCACGTCGCAGTAGCCGTACTCCCGGCCGAGCCGCCAGACCTGCTCGACGACGCCGGCAGTGTCGGCGACGGGGAAGGTGTTGGCCATGGCGAAGACGGCCGTGTAACCGCCGCTCGCGGCGGCGCGGGTGCCGGTCAGCACCGTCTCGGAGTCCTCGCGGCCGGGCTCGCGCAGGTGGGTGTGCAGGTCGACCAGGCCGGGGAGGAGGACCTTGCCGCCGGCCTCGACCACCTCGGCGCCCTCGACGTCCTCGGCGGTCAGGCCGGTACCGACCCGCGCGATCGTCGCGCCGTCGATCAGGACGTCCTGCGGCTCGCCGCCCAGCACCCGCGCACCGCGGATCAGGATCTTGCTCATGGTGTTACTTCTCCTCGGCGGGGGTGGTCGGGCGGGTGTGGGTGACGGCGGGCTCGTTGCCGCCCAGCAGCAGGTAGAGCACGGCCATCCGGATGGATACGCCGTTGGCGACCTGCTCGACGACGGTGCAGCGGTCGGAGTCGGCGACCTCGGCGGTGATCTCCATGCCGCGGACCATGGGGCCGGGGTGCATCACGATGGCGTGCTCGGGCATCTTCGCCATGCGGTCGCCGTCGAGGCCGTAGCGCCGCGCGTACTCGCGCTCGGTCGGGAAGAACGCCGCGTTCATCCGCTCGCGCTGGACGCGGAGCATCATCACCGCGTCGGACTTGGAGAGCGTGCTGTCGAGGTCGTAGGAGACCTCGCAGGGCCAGGTCCCGACGCCGACGGGGACCAGGGTGGGCGGCGCGACCAGGGTGACCTCGGCGCCGAGCGTGTGCAGCAGGTCGACGTTGGAGCGGGCGACGCGGCTGTGCAGGATGTCGCCGACGAGGGTGACGCGCTTGCCGGCGAGGTCCTGGCCGAGCCCGGCGTCCCGGCCGACGAGGCGGCGGCGCATGGTGAAGGCGTCGAGCAGCGCCTGGGTGGGGTGCTGGTGGGTGCCGTCGCCCGCGTTGATGACGGCGGCGTCGATCCAGCCGGAGGTGGCGAGCCGGTAGGGGGCCCCGGAGGCGCCGTGCCGGATGACGACGGCGTCGACGCCCATCGCCTCCAGCGTCTGGGCGGTGTCCTTCAGGGACTCGCCCTTGGAGACGCTCGACCCCTTGGCGGTGAAGTTGATGACGTCCGCCGACAGGCGCTTCTCGGCGGCCTCGAAGGAGATCCGGGTGCGGGTCGAGTCCTCGAAGAAGAGGTTGACGACGGTGCGGCCGCGCAGAGTCGGCAGTTTCTTGATCGGCCGGTCGGCGACCCGGGCCATCTCCTCGGCGGTGTCGAGGATCAGGACGGCGTCGTCGCGGGTGAGGTCGGCGGCCGAGATGAGATGACGCTGCATCTGTCAGGCTCCGTAAGGCAGTTCAGTTCGGGAGAACGCGGGCATGCGGGCGCGCGGTGGCACGCGTACGGCACGGGGGCCGTACGCGGGTGCTACTGCTCGCCGGCCGGGGAGGTCCGCTTCGCACCGAGCAGCACGGTGTCGCGACCGTCCTCCTCGGCGAGCTGGACCTTGACCGTCTCCCGCAACGACGTGGGGAGGTTCTTGCCGACGTAGTCGGCGCGGATCGGGAGTTCGCGGTGGCCGCGGTCGACGAGGACGGCGAGCTGCACGGCACGCGGACGGCCGATGTCGTTCAGCGCGTCGAGGGCGGCGCGGATGGTGCGGCCGGAGAAGAGCACGTCGTCGACGAGGACGACGAGCCTGCCGTCGATGCCGTCACCGGGGATCTCCGTGCGGGCCAGCGCGCGCGGCGGGTGCATGCGCAGGTCGTCGCGGTACATGGTGATGTCGAGCGAGCCGACCGGGATCGTGCGGCCGGTGATCTCCTGGAGCTTGCCGGCCAGTCTGCGGGCCAGGAAGACGCCTCGGGTCGGAATGCCGAGGAGCACCACGTCGTCGGCGCCCTTGGCGCGCTCGACGATCTCGTGGGCGATGCGGGTGAGGACCCGCGCGATGTCGGGGCCCTCGAGGACGGGCCGGGCACCGGACTCGTACTGCTGAGTGTCCATGGGAAACGGACCTCCTTCTCCGTCTCACGGGACGGACCTTAAAGGACGTCGGAATTGCGCCATCCACGCTACCAGGCCGGGCAACGCGCCTGACCACCACCCCGGGAACCACGACCGGTGACTCTCCCGGGAGGGCCGGTGGAAATCCGTTCGGCTTGACGGGGGAGAGTAACGCTGCGTAACCTCACAGTGAGTCACCAGCAACGCGGCGGAGCCGCACGTTGATACAGCGTCCGGGGAGCTATATGTCCAGCGAATACGCCAAGCAGCTCGGGGCCAAGCTCCGCGCCATCCGCACCCAGCAGGGCCTTTCCCTCCACGGCGTCGAGGAGAAGTCACAGGGACGCTGGAAGGCGGTCGTGGTCGGTTCGTACGAGCGCGGCGACCGCGCCGTCACCGTGCAGCGTCTTGCCGAGCTGGCGGATTTCTACGGGGTCCCCGTGCAGGAGCTGCTGCCGGGCACCACGCCGGGCGGGGCCGCCGAGCCGCCGCCGAAGCTGGTCCTCGACCTTGAGCGGCTGGCCCACGTGCCGGCCGAGAAGGCGGGCCCCCTGCAGAGGTACGCGGCGACGATCCAGTCGCAGCGCGGCGACTACAACGGCAAGGTGCTGTCGATCCGCCAGGACGACCTGCGCACGCTCGCCGTCATCTACGACCAGTCCCCCTCGGTCCTCACCGAGCAGCTGATCAGCTGGGGCGTGCTCGACGCGGACGCGCGCCGCGCGGTCACCCACGACGAGGGCTGAGCCAAAGGGCCCCGCCCAGCGCAGAAACGTACCGCCGGAGGCGGCCGGGAGCACGGTTCCCGGCCGCCTCCGGCGTTTCCGCGTCGCGGGGACCGCCGGGGGCCGCGAGGCGCACGCCGGAGGGCCCGCAGCAGGTGCGCTGCGGGCCCTCCGGCGTTGCGGTGGTGCGTCGGTGGTCGTGTGCTGCGCCGGGCCTAGGCCTCGTCGCGGCGCAGGGACGGCTTGAGCTCCTTCAGCCGGCCGAGCAGACCGTTGACGAACGAGGGCGACTCGTCCGTGGAGAACTCCTTGGCCAGCTGCACCGCCTCGTCGAGCACCACGGCGTCCGGGGTCTGCTCGACCCAGATCAGCTCGTAGGCCCCGAGGCGCAGGATGTTGCGGTCGACGACCGGCATCCTGTCCAGGGTCCACCCGACGGCGTACTGCGCGATGAGCTCGTCGATCCGGGCCGCCTTCCCGGCGTACCCCTCGACCAGCTCCATCGTGTACTCGCTCACCGGCGGCTGCCGGGTGTCGGACCGGGAATGCCGGATCCAGTCCGCGAGGACCGTCAGGACGTCCACGCCGCGCTGGTCACCCTCGAAGAGGATCTGGAAGGCGCGCTTGCGGGCCGTGTTGCGGGCAGCCACGGTTAGCTGTTCACCCGGCCGAGGTAGTCGCTGGTGCGGGTGTCGACCTTGATCTTCTCACCGGTGGTGATGAAGAGCGGCACCTGGATCTGGTGGCCGGTCTCCAGCGTGGCGGGCTTGGTGCCGCCCGTGGAGCGGTCGCCCTGTACGCCCGGCTCGGTCTCCTGGATGGTCAGCTCGACGGCCGCGGGCAGCTCGACGAAGAGCACCTCGCCCTCGTGCTGCGCGACGGTGGCGGTGAAGCCCTCGATCAGGAAGTTGGCGGCGTCACCGACGGACTTGCGGTCGACCATCAGCTGGTCGTACGTGTCCATGTCCATGAAGACGAAGTACTCGCCGTCCATGTACGAGAACTGCATGTCGCGCTTGTCGATCGTGGCCGTCTCGACCTTGACGCCGGCGTTGAAGGTCTTGTCGACGACCTTGCCGGAGAGCACGTTCTTGAGCTTGGTGCGCACGAAGGCCGGGCCCTTGCCGGGCTTGACGTGCTGGAACTCGACGACGGACCAGAGCTGGCCTCCGTCGAGCTTGAGCACCAGGCCGTTCTTGAGGTCGTTCGTGGAAGCCACGGTTGCGGAATCTCCTGGACTGACGATGGACGACCCCGGCGCAGGCGCACAGCTGGAAGGCTAGAGCGCGAGCAGCTCCTTGGTCGTGATGGTGAGTAGCTCGGGTCCGCCGTCCGCCTCGGGGCGCACGACGAGCGTGTCATCGATCCGGACACCGCCCCGGCCCGGGAGGTGGACCCCCGGTTCGACGGTGACCGGCACACAAGCGTCCAGTTTACCCATGGCGGCGGGAGCCAACTGCGGGTCCTCGTCGATTTCGAGCCCGACGCCGTGTCCGATCATCGTCGGCAGGCCCTCCGTGTGCCCCGCGGAGTCCAGCACCTGGCGTGCCGCGCGGTCCACGTCACGGCAGGCCGCGCCGGGTACGAGGGCTTCCCGGCCGGCCCGCTGCGCGGCGAAGACCAGGTCGTACAACTCGATCTGCCAGTCGGCGGGCGAGGTGCCGATCACGAAGGTGCGGCCGATCTCGCAGCGGTAGCCCCGGTAGGCCGCGCCGAGGCAGACGGTGAGGAAGTCGCCCTCCTCCACCCGCCGGTCGGTGGCCCGGTGGCCGCGCCGCCCGGAGTTCGGGCCGGTGCCGACCGAGGTCGCGAAGGCCGGACCCTCGGCACCGTGGTCGACGAGGCGGCGTTCCAGTTCGAGGGCGAGATGGCGCTCGGTCCGCCCGACCAGGATCGACTCCAGCAGCTCACCCAGCGCCTGGTCGGCGATCTCGGCGCCGATCCGCAGACAGGAGATCTCCTCCTCGTCCTTGGTGACCCGCAACTGCTCGACCGCGCCGCCCAGGTCGGCCAGGCGCAGCCCGGGCACCACGGAACCGATGGCGCGGTGCCGGGTCACGGTCAGATGGTGCTCCTCGACCGCAAGGGACTCGGCGCCCGCCTGAACCGCCAGGTCCGCCGCCGCGACGGCCGCGTCACCGCCCGGCCCGGACAGGGTCCGCACCCGCAGCGCCTCGTCCGGGCGGCCCTCGTCCTGTTCGGCGCCCACGGGGCGCCCGCACAGCAGCAGGTCCTCGTCACCGGCGAGCAGGAGCACGGCGTTCCTGGGCGCCGCTCCCGCGAGATACCGCACGTTGGCGGGGCGGGTGACCAGTGCCGCCGCACTCCCGCCCGCCGTACACCGTTCCCGAAGCCGCTCCCGGCGGGCCGCGTACACCTCTGACATGAGCCGAGCGTACGAGCGGTGGCCGGAAACCGCCGGTTCAGCGGGTCCGACCGGGCGGCAGGGGCCGCCGGCACCCGCCGGGGCGGTGCCGCGGGCCGCCCGCGGCGCGCGCCCGCGTTACGGCCACCGCCACCGCTACCAGGGCGGGGGGCTCGCGATCGAGCGGGCCAGGACCTCGTCCAGGACGCGGGCGGTGGCGGCCACGTCGAGCTGGGAGTTGTCGATGATGGGCAGCCCGGAGCCGTACCAACCGGCCATCCGGCCGTGGATGCGGGCGACCTCCTCGTCGGTGAGCCTGCGGTTGCCCGAGCGCTCCGCGTTGCGCTCCAGGACGACCTCGAGGCCGGGCAGCAGCACGACCGGCAGCAGCCCAGGGCCGACATGCCGCTTCCAGCCGCCGAGGCCCACGACCGGGCGGTCCGGGAAGACGGCGTCGTCGAGGATGCAGGAGATCCCGTTGGCCAGGAAGTTGCGCGCGGAGAAGCCGCAGGTGCGGCGGGCCAGGCGGTACTGCGCCTCCGAGTGGTCGTTCCACCCGGACTGCGGGTCGGCGAAGCCGGAGCGCACCCACTCGCGTACGTCGTCGAGGCTGATGTGGGCCGTGGGCACGCGGCGGTGCTCCGCCCAGTACCTGGCGACGCTGGTCTTGCCGGCGCCCGCGGGGCCGATGAGCAGCACCGCGAGCGTCGTGGACGCCGGGTCGGGCGCGCCCGCCGAGGGCGGCGGGCTCGGCACGGCGACCGGGCCGCCGGGCGGCAGCCGCACATGGCCCGTGCCGTCAGGCGGCGGCACGGGGACGGACGAGCCGCCCTGGTGCGGCGCCTGCGGAAGATGCGGGGGCTGGTGCGGCTGGGGCACGTGCGGCTGCGGCAGATGGGTCCCGGGTGGCACCCCGGCGCCGCTGAAGCCGGGGGCCCGCGGTGCGGCGGGGGCGGGGCCCGGCCCGGCCGGCGGGTGCGGCGGCCCGGGGTGGTGCGACCCCGCCGCGGGATGGGGCGTGCCGGGTGACCAGCCGGCGGCCTGGCTCTGCCCCGGCTGATGGGGCGGCAGCGGAGCCCCCACTGCGTGCTGCATCCGGTGCCACTCCGTCTCGTACAGGCGACTGACGCTGGCGGCCGGGGTCGGGCCCCGCCGCGTTACCGAACGGTACCGTTCCCGGCCGTCGTTGTGTGAACGGCCGGGGACGGCGCGAAGTGCCCGGGGGACGAGCGGAGTCGGGCGGGCGGACCCGGCGGGGCTACTCGCCCACCTCGCCGTAGGCGGCGAGCAGGACGGCCGGGTCGGGACCCTCCAGGACCGTGGGCCTGGCCAGACCGTCGAGGACGATGAAGCGCAGCAGGTCGCCGCGGGACTTCTTGTCGACCTTCATGTTCTCCAGCAGCTTGGGCCACTGGTCGTAGCGGTAGTGCAGCGGGAGGCCCACGGACTCCAGGACGGTGCGGTGGCGGTCCGCGGTCGCGTCGTCCAGCCGCCCTGCCAGGCGCCCGAGTTCGGCGGCGAAGTGCATGCCCACCGAGACGGCGGCGCCGTGCCGCCACTTGTAGCGCTCGTTCTTCTCGATGGCGTGCGCGAGCGTGTGCCCGTAGTTCAGGATCTCGCGCAGCCCGGACTCCTTGAGGTCGCCGGAGACGACCTCCGCCTTGACCCTGATGGACCGTTCGAGCAGTTCGGCGGTGTGCGGGCCGGCGGGTGTGCGGGCCGCCTCGGGGTCCGCCTCGATGAGTTCGAGGATCACCGGGTCGGCGATGAAACCGGCCTTGATGATCTCCGCGAGTCCCGACACGTAGTCGTTGACCGGCAGCGACTCCAGCGCGGCCAGGTCGCACAGGACCCCGGCGGGCGGGTGGAAGGCCCCGACGAGGTTCTTGCCCTCGGCGGTGTTGATGCCGGTCTTGCCGCCGACCGCCGCGTCGACCATGCCGAGCACCGTGGTGGGGATCGCGATCCAGCGCACGCCGCGCAGCCAGGTCGCCGCCACGAACCCGGCGAGGTCCGTGGTCGCGCCGCCGCCGACGCCCACGACGACGTCGGTGCGGGTGAAGCCGGACTGGCCGAGCGCCTTCCAGCAGTAGGCCGCGACCTCGGCGGTCTTGGCCTCCTCGGCGTTGGGCACCTGGATGGCCACGGCCTCGTAGCCCTGGCCGGCCAGGTCGGCGCGCAGCGCCTCGCCGGTCTCGGCGAGCGCCTCCGGGTGGATGACCGCGACCCGCTTGACCCGGTCGCCGATCAGCCCGCCGAGCTCGCCCAGCAACTGATGGCCGATCAGCACCTCGTACGGATCGGTGCCCGCCGTGCCGCCCACGTGGATACGGGTCACCGCCTGCGCGTAATGCTCCGTCATGCCTTCTTCAACTCCAGTGCGTCGAGGACCGCCTGGGCGACCTCTTCGGGGGTGCGGCCGTCGGTGGCCACGACCGCGCGGGCGACTTCGGTGTACAGGTGGCGGCGTGCCTCCATCAGCTCGCGCCACTGGCGGCGCGGGTTGACCGCGAGCAGGGGCCGCGCCGCGTTGAGGCCGGTGCGCTGGACCGCCTCCTCGACGTCCATCGAGAGGTACACGACCTGGTGGCCGGTGAGCAGCGCGCGCGTCGCCGGGTCGAGGACGGCGCCGCCGCCCAGCGCGAGGACACCCTCGTGCTCGTCCAGCGCCGTACGGACCGCCTCCTTCTCCAGGGCGCGGAAGACCGGCTCGCCCTCGTCGACGAAGATGTCGGCGACGGCGCGGCCCCGGGCGGCCACGATGTCGTCGTCCGTGTCCCGGTAGCCGCAGCCCAGCCGCTCGGCGAGCAGCGCGCCCACCGTCGACTTGCCGACGCCCATCGGGCCGACCAGGACGACCAGCGGCGCGCTCATCGCACGACCAGGTTCTCGAGGTACGACCGGATGTTGCGGCGGGTCTCCGGGACGCTGTCGCCGCCGAACTTCTCCGCCACCGCGTCCGCGACGACCAGCGCCACCATGGCCTCGGCGACGATGCCCGCGGCCGGGACCGCGCACACGTCGGAGCGCTGGTGGTGCGCCTTCGCGGCCTCGCCGGTGGCCACGTCGATGGTGGCCAGGGCCCGCGGCACGGTCGCGATCGGCTTCATCGCGGCCCGCACCCGCAGCAGTTCGCCGGTGGTCAGGCCGCCCTCGGTGCCGCCGGAGCGGCCCGAGGTGCGCCGGACGCCGTCCTCGGTGGTGACGATCTCGTCGTGTGCCTGGGAGCCGGGCACCCGGGCGAGGCCGAAGCCGTCGCCGACCTCGACGCCCTTGATCGCCTGGATGCCCATGAGCGCGGCCGCGAGCCGGGCGTCGAGGCGCCGGTCCCAGTGCACGTGCGAGCCCAGGCCCACCGGCACCCCGTAGGCCAGGACCTCGACCACGCCGCCGAGGGTGTCGCCGTCCTTGTGGGCCTGGTCGATCTCGGCGACCATCGCCTCGGAGGCGTCCGCGTCGAGGCAGCGCACCGGGTCGGCGTCCAGCCTCTCGACGTCGGAGGGCTTGGGCAGGACGCCGTAGGGCGCCTTCGCCGCGGCCAGCTCGACGACGTGGCTGACGATCTCGATGCCGGCCGTCTCCTTCAGGTAGGACCGGGCCACCGCGCCCAGGGCCACCCGGGCCGCCGTCTCACGGGCGGAGGCGCGCTCCAGGATCGGCCGGGCCTCCTCGAAGCCGTACTTCTGCATTCCGGCGAGGTCGGCGTGGCCGGGCCGGGGCCGGGTCAGCGGGGCGTTACGGGCCAGGTCGGCGAGGATCTCCGGGGCGACCGGGTCCGCCGCCATGACCTGCTCCCACTTGGGCCACTCGGTGTTGCCGACCATGACGGCGACCGGGGAGCCGAGGGTGAGGCCGTGGCGGACACCGCCGAGGAAGGTGACCTCGTCGCGCTCGAACTTCATGCGGGCACCGCGTCCATAGCCCAGCCGCCGCCTGGCCAGATGGTCCGCCACCATGTCCGTGGTGATCGGCACGCCGGCGGGAAGGCCCTCCAGCGTCGCGACAAGTGCGGGTCCGTGGGACTCCCCCGCGGTCAGCCAGCGCAACCTGCTCAACGGTGCTCCTCATGCTCGCGCCCTGGTACTGCTGCTGCGTACGCGTGTCCTCGCGTACGGCGACGGCGCGACCGGGTGCGCGGCCCTGGCCCGCCGTCCCCGATCCTCCCACGTCCGGCGTCCCCGGCCGGTCGCAGGTCCATCAGGCGGACGTCCGCCGGCCCGGGCCGGCGGGGGTCCCGGGCGCTCAGCGGCTCGCGAGCGCGTGCTCGCCCGCCTTCCGCATGGCGTCGAGCGGCGCGGGGGAACGTCCGGTCATCCGCTCGACCTGGAGCACCGCCTGGTGCAGGAGCAGGTCGAGTCCGCCGACCACGGCGCCGCCGTACGCGGACCAGCGGGCCGCCAGCTCGGTGGGCCAGGGGTCGTAGAGGACGTCGAACAGGGTGGCGGGCCGCTCGGGCAGCGAGGCGGCCAGGGCGTCCGTGGCGCCGGCCGGGGTGGTGGAGACGACCAGGGGCGCGGTGAGTGCCCGCGCGGCGTCGGCCCAGTCCTCGGTGCGCACCTCGACGCCGAGCCGTTCGCCCCACTGCCGCATCTCGGCGGCGCGGGCGTCACCGCGGACGTAGGCGACGACCTCGCCGGTGCAGATCCGGGCCAGGGCGGCCAGGGCGGAGGAGGCGGTGGCACCGGCGCCGAGGATCGCGGCCGACTCGACCTGTTCGATGCCGCGCTCCCGCAGGGCCGCGACCATGCCGGGGATGTCGGTGTTGTCGCCGAGGCGCCGTCCGTCGTCGGTGAACACCACTGTGTTGACGGCCTCGACCGAGCCCGCCGTCTCGCTGACCTCGTCGATCAGCGGGATGACGGCCCGCTTGAGCGGCATGGTCAGGGACAGGCCCGCCCACTCGTCGCCGAGCCCGGCCAGGAAGGCGGGCAGCGCCTCCTCGTCGACGTCGAACCGGTCGTACGTCCAGTCGCCCAGCCCCAGTTCCCGGTACGCGGCGCGGTGGAGCACCGGTGAGAGGGAGTGCGCGATGGGCGAGCCGAGCACGGCGGCCCGGCGCTTGTCTCCAGTGCCGCTCATTGGCCGTTCTGCTCTTTCAGGTACTTCTCGCGGTTGCGGTTCTGTTCTTCGTTCGTCTCGGCGAACAGCGTCTTGTCCTCGCTGACGGAGACGAAGTAGTACCAGTTGCCCTTGGCGGGATCGAGCGCGGCCCTGATCGCCACGTCGCCGGGGTTGCCGATCGGTCCGGGCGGCAGTCCCTTGATCTTGTAGGTGTTGTACGGGTCCTGGATCTTGCGCAGCGCGTCGACGGAGCCCGTGGCGAGCTTGGACTCGCCGCGCAGGTAGTTCACCGTCGAGTCGAAGTCGAGCAGGCCGTACGTCTCGGTGTTCGTCGGCTTGAGGCGGTTGTAGACGACGGTGGCGACCTTCTTGAAGTCGTCCTTGGACTTGCCCTCGGCCTGGACGAGGCTCGCGACGGTGAGGAGCTGGAGCGGGTTGTCCAGCTTGAGGTCGTCGGCCTTGTCCGCCAGGCCGATCTCCTCGTACTTGGTCGTGGCCTGCCTGACCATGTCCTTGAGGATCTCCTGGGGCTTCATGCCCTTGGCGGCCGGATACGTGGCCGGGTAGAGGAATCCCTCCAGCGGGTCCTTGATGTCCTTGTCGTTGTTCGCCCACTCGGGCAGGCCGAGTTTCGACCACTGCTTCTCGGCGATGTCGCCGGTCGTGCCCGCCTTCAGTTCGAGGCGTTTGTCGATCAGCTTGTACACCACGGCGTTGCGCATGCCCTCGGTGACGACCAGGTTGTTGCGGCTCTTGGGGCTGAGCATCAGTTCGACCGCGCTGGCGGCGGACATCTTCTTGTTGAGGGTGTAGACGCCCGGCTGGATCTTGCCGCCGTTCTCGTTGGCCGCCTGCGCGGCCACGAACGCGTCGACGCTCTTGACGACGCCCTCGGTCTTCAGCGCCTGTCCGATGGCGTAGCCGCCCGCTCCCTTCGGGATGGTGACGGACACCTTCTCGGAGATGCCGTCGCCCGCGTAGTCCGGAGCGTCGCCGAAACGGTTTTGGTAGAACTGGTAGCCGAAGTAGCCGACTCCGCTCAGAACGCCGGCGAAGACGGCGCCGACCACGAGGCAGGCGCATCCGCTGCGACGTTTCTTCGGCTTGCCGCCACCGCGGCCGCGCTTGTCCTTGCCGCCCCGGCCCCGGCGGCTGCCGGCCTCGTCGTCCTCGTCGCCGTCGTCACTGTCGCCGTCCGCGAAGAAGGCGTGCTCGCCCCGGTCCGGACCCGGGTCCCAGTCGGGTTCCGGCTCCGGCTCCGGTTCCGGTCGCGGTTCGGGGCGGCGGCGGGCGGGCGGCTCGGGCGGGGGGTACGCGCCGGGGGTGCCGTAGGCGTCGGGCTGCTGGTTCCCGTAGGAGGCGGGCTGACCCGTGTAGGGATCGACGGGGTCGGCGCCGTACGGGACCTGGGTGTGCGCGCCGTTGTCCCAGCCGCCGTTGTCGTACTGCTGACCCTGCCCCTGGTACGGCTGCTGTCCCTGGTAGTGCTGCCGGTCCTGCCCCTGGTCGTGGTACTGCGGGTAGCCCTGGTCCGGGCCGCCCTGCGCCGGGTAGCCCTGGTCCGGGTAGGGCTGTCCGCCCTGCGAGCCGTACTGCTGCGGGGACTGGCCGCCGTACTGCTGCTGAGGCGTGCCGCCGTACTGCTGCTGCCCGCCGGACTGGTCGGGGTACCGCTGCTGTCCGTGCCCGTACGCGCCCTGCTGACCGTGGCCCCAGTCGCCGTACTGCGACTGGGGCTGCTGGGCCTGCGGGTCCTGGTAGTGCTGCTGCGGCTGCTGCGGGTAGTACTGCGGCCGGCCGCCGTCGGAGGACTGGCCGTCGTCGGCCTGTCCTGCCCATCCGCCGTCCCCGTACAACGGGTCCTCCGGATGCCACGGTTCGGAGCCTTGGCCCCGGCCATACTCAGTCATCGATCCCCTAGAGCCGCGAGGCAGCGGGCGCTGGTGCCGGTGGCTCGGCTTCCGTCCGCCTCTTGAACTGTGCGGCAGCTGTTCGAACACCGCCGCATCGCGCGGAACGTTACCGTATCGCGATCAGACAACCACTTCGACGCCCTCGCCAGGTGCTGTACCTGACACTCGTTCGGATTCGAGCGCCTGCTGCAGGATGATCACGGCCGCCGCCTGGTCGATGACCGATCGGCCCTTCTTGGACTTCACCCCCGAGGCCCGCAGGCCCTGGCTCGCCGTCACCGTGGTCATTCTCTCGTCGACCAGCCGCACCGGGACCGGCGCGACGACGCGGGCCAGCTCCTGCGCGAAGCCGCGGACCTTCACCGCGGCCGGGCCCTCGCCGCCCTTGAGGGAGCGAGGGAGGCCGACCACGAGCTCGATCGGCTCGTACTCGTCGACGAGCTGCTTCAGCCGGCGGCGGGCGGCGGGGACGTCGCGCCCCGGCACCGTCTCGACCGGGGTGGCGAGGATCCCGTCGGGGTCGCACGAGGCGACCCCGATCCGGGCGTCCCCGACGTCGATGGCGAGCCGGCGTCCGCGGCGCACTACTTGGCCGTCTCCGCGACGAGGCGCTCGACGGCGCCGACGGCGTCGCCGACGGCGGCCGCGTTCTGACCGCCGCCCTGGGCGACGTCCGGCTTGCCGCCACCGCCGCCGCCGAGGGTCTTGGCGGCCGTGCGGACCAGGTCACCGGCCTTGAGACCGCGCTCACGGGCGGCCTCGTTGGTGGCGATGACCGTCAGCGGCTTGCCGCCCACCGTCGTGAACAGGGCGACCACGGCGGCCCGCCCGCCCTGGATGCGGCCACGCACGTCGAGGACCAGCTTGCGCAGGTCGTCGGCGGTCGTGCCGTCCGGCACCTGACCCGTGACCAGGGCGATGCCCCGGACGTCCTTGGCGGACTCGACGAGTCCCGCGGCGGCCTGGAGGACCTTCTCCGCACGGAACCGCTCGATCTCCTTCTCGGCGTCCTTCAGCTTGCCGAGCATCGCGGAGACCTTCTCCGGCAGCTCCTCCGGCCGGCCCTTGACCAGCTCCTGGAGCTGGGCGACGACCGTGTGCTCCCGGGCCAGGAAGTTGTACGCGTCGACGCCGACCAGGGCCTCGATGCGGCGCACGCCCGAGCCGATCGACGACTCGCCGAGCAGCTTCACCAGGCCGAGCTGGGCGGTGTTGTGGACGTGCGTGCCGCCGCACAGCTCCTTGGAGAAGTCGCCGATGGTGACCACGCGGACGCGCTCGCCGTACTTCTCGCCGAACTCGGCGATGGCGCCCTGCTTCTTGGCGTCGTCGATGCCCATGACCTCGGCGTGCACGTCCAGGTCGCGGGCGAGCACCTCGTTGATCTGCTGCTCGACGTCCGTCATCACGGCCGTGGGCACGGCGGACGGCGAGCCGAAGTCGAAGCGGAAGCGGCCGGGCTGGTTCTCCGAACCGGCCTGGGCGGCCGTCGGGCCGAGGGCGTCGCGCAGCGCCTGGTGGGTGAGGTGGGTGGCCGAGTGGGCGCGGGCGATGGCCTTGCGGCGGCGGCCGTCGATGACGGCCTGGGCCGAGGCGCCGACCGTGACCTCGCCGACCTGGACGACGCCCTTGTGGACGTAGACCCCGGGGACCGGCTTCTGGCAGTCGCGGACCTCGACGACGGCACCGGTGTCCACCCTGATGCGGCCGGTGTCGCCGATCTGGCCGCCGCCCTCGGCGTAGAACGGGGTGCGGTCGAGCACGATCTCGACCTCGTCGCCCTCGGTGGCGGCGGGCGAGGAGACGCCGTCGACGAGGATGCCGACGATCCGCGACTCGCCCTCGGTGGCGGTGTAGCCGGTGAACTCGGTCTCGCCGGAGGCGTCGGCGATCTCGCGGTAGGCGCCGAGGTCGGCGTGGCCGGTCTTCTTGGCCCGGGCGTCGGCCTTGGCCTTGTCCCGCTGCTCCTTCATCAGGCGGCGGAAGCCGTCCTCGTCCACGGACAGGCCCTGTTCGGCGGCCATTTCGAGGGTGAGGTCGATCGGGAAGCCCCACGTGTCGTGGAGCAGGAAGGCCTTGTCGCCGGCGAGGACGCTGCCGCCGCCGGCCTTGGTGTCGGTGATGGCGGTGTCGAGGATGTTGGTGCCGGCCCTCAGCGTCTTGAGGAAGGCGGCCTCCTCGGCGAGGGCCACGGTCTCGATGCGCCCGCGGTCGGTGACCAGCTCCGGGTACTGCTGCCCCATCATGGCGATCACGACGCCGACGAGGTCCTTGACGACCGGGCCGGTGGCGCCGAGCAGCCGCATGTTGCGGATGGCGCGGCGCATGATGCGGCGCAGCACGTAGCCGCGGCCCTCGTTGCCCGGACTCACGCCGTCGCCGATGAGCATCACGGCGGTGCGCATGTGGTCGGTGACGACGCGCAGCGAGACGTCGGAGTCCTTGCCGGCGCCGTACTCGACGCCGGTCAGCTCGGTGGCCTTCTTGATGACGGCCATCGAGGTGTCGATCTCGTACATGTTCTGCACGCCCTGCAGGATCATCGCGAGGCGTTCCAGGCCGAGACCGGTGTCGATGTTCTTGCTGGGCAGCTCGCCGAGGATCTCGAAGTCGTCCTTCGAGACGCCCTCGCCGCGCTCGAACTGCATGAAGACCAGGTTCCAGATCTCCACGTAGCGCTCGTCGTTGACGGCCGGGCCGCCCTCGGCTCCGAACTCGGGGCCGCGGTCGTAGTTGATCTCGGAGCAGGGGCCGCAGGGGCCGGGGACGCCCATGGACCAGTAGTTGTCCTTCTTGCCGAGGCGCTGGATGCGCTCGGCGGGGACACCGATCTTCTCCCGCCAGATGGTCTCGGCCTCGTCGTCGTCGAGGTAGACCGTGATCCACAGGCGCTCGGGGTCGAGCCCGTAACCGCCCTTGTCCTGGGGCGAGGTGAGCAGCTCCCAGGCGTAGGTGATGGCACCTTCCTTGAAGTAGTCGCCGAAGGAGAAGTTGCCGCACATCTGGAAGAACGTGCCGTGGCGGGTGGTCTTGCCGACCTCTTCGATGTCGGGCGTGCGTACGCACTTCTGGACGCTGGTGGCGCGCGCCCACGGCGGCTTGACCTCGCCGAGGAAGTACGGCTTGAAGGGGACCATGCCGGCGGGGACCAGGAGCAGAGTCGGGTCGTCCGCGATGAGCGACGCCGAAGGCACGACGGTGTGACCGCGCTCCTCGTAGAAGCTCAACCAGCGGCGGCGGATCTCGGCCGACTCCATCAGTGGTCCTCATTCCGGTTGTACGAGTACGTCGACCTCTCGACGTACGTCGGGTTCTTGCTGTGCTTCTGGTACGTGCCGTGCTGCGCGTGGCCGCCGTTCTCCAGGGCGGCGACGTGGCGCGGTGCGGGCAGTTCGGTATCCGCGTTCAGCCCGAGCATCTCGCCCAGTTCGGCCTCGCGCCGGACCATGCCGTCGCGGACGTCGAGCGCGAAGTCCTTGAGCCGGTGGCCCGTCTCCAGCGCCTTGTTCGCGGCCTGGGCGGCGAGGCTCTCGGGCGTCAGCTGCCTGAGCTTGCGGTTGACCTTGGTGGTGGCCCACACACCGGCGGCTGCGCCCGCGGTGAACCAGAACGTACGGCGGAACATCGCTGCGTCAGTCCTTCTTCCGCTTTCCCCGCCGTGCCGACGGGACGGTGCGGCCCACGATCACGGTACGCCGGGCCTTGCCGGCGGGCGCGCTCTGGCCCTGGTCACGACGGCTTCCGATGGCCCGGCGGACGCCGTAGCCGAAAGCGGCCACCTTCACCAGCGGGCCGCCGAACGTGGAGGCGACGGTCGTCGAGAGCGCCGACGCGTTCGACGTGACCTCCTGGACGTCGGACGCGATGGCGTCCACCCGGTCGATCTGGGTCTGCGCGGAGCGCACCGCGTCCGTGGCGTCGGCCAGCAACGGGACGGCCTGGTCGGTCACATCCGCCACGAGCTTGGTGGTCGCCCTGAGCGTCTGGGCCAGCCCCGCCAGAGCGACGGCGAGGAAGGAGACCAGGATCGCCCAGAAGACGGCCACCAGGATCCCGGCCACCTCGCCACCGGACACTGTGCACCCGCTCCCTGATACGTGCCTCAACATCGAAAAGTCGTCCACCGAGCCTATCGCGCCGGGGCCGCCGCTCCGTACCGCATTGACGCCGGCCCGCCACCGCGCCACCGGGTCCGGTTGTACGGAATGCTTATGGATCAGTACGCTCCGTATCCCATGCGACGTTCTACGCGCCACGGCGACGCGATCCCGGGCGATCCGCACCCGGAGCTCAACGCCTTCGTGGGCCGATCCGCCGAACTGGCCGAGCTGACCGGGGCGCTCGGTGTGTCGCGTCTGGTGACGGTGACCGGTGTCGGCGGCGTCGGCAAGTCGCGGTTCGCCGCGCGTGCCGCGGCGCGGGCGCACACCGGCGACGGCGTCCGGTGGGTGGACCTGGCGCCGGTGCGCGACCCGGATCTCGTCGACCACGCGGTCGTCGAGGCGCTGGGGCTGACGGACCACACCTCGCGGCCACCGCGCGAGGTCGTCCTCGGCCATCTCGCCGGACGCGAACTCCTTCTGGTGCTCGACGGGTTCGAACATCTCGTGGAGGTGTGCGCCCCGCTCGTCGGCGAGCTGCTGCGCGCGGCGCCGGGGCTGCGGGTGCTCGCCGTGGGCCGCCGGCCACTGGACGTCCGGGGCGAGCGGCTGTTCCCGCTCCCGCCGCTGACCGACGAGGAGGCGGTGGAGCTGTTCGCGGACCGGGCGGCCGCCGCGGTGCGCGGCTTCGCGGTGGACGACGGCAACCGGCGGGACGTCCTGGAGCTGTGCCGGCGTCTCGACGGGATCCCGCTCGCGGTCGAGCTGGCAGCCGGACGGTTGCGGGCCCTGGCGCCCGCGCAGCTGCTGTCCCGGCTCGACGACCGGTTCCGGCTGCTGACCGGCGGGGTGCGTGACGCCCTGCCGCGGCACCGGACGCTGCGGACGGCGATCGGCTGGAGCCACGAGCTGTGCACCCCGCGGGAGCGGCTGCTCTGGGCGCGCCTCTCGGTGTTCGCCGGCCAGTTCGACCTGGAGGCGGCCGAGTACCTGTGCGCCGGTGACGGGGTGGGCGCCGACGAGGTCCTCGACGTGCTCGGTGAACTGCTGGCCCAGTCCGTGATCACCCGCGAGGAGACGCCGGCGGGGGTGCGCTACCGGATGCTGGACACCGTCCGGGAGTACGGCGCCGAGTGGCTGGAGGCGGCGGGCGACGGGGCACGGCTGCGCCGCCGGCACCGGGACTGGTACCTGGGGCTGGCCACCTGGTGCGAGCTGGAGTGGTTCTCGCCGAGGCAGCGGGAGATCGCGGCGCGGGTGGAGGCGGAGCTCCCGAATCTGCGGCGGGCCCTGGAGTACTGCCTGGTCGAACCCGGCGAAACGTATCTGGGCCAGTACCTGGCGGGCAGCCTGTGGTTCTGCTGGGTGGGCTGCGGCCGGCTGTCGGAGGGCCGGTACTGGCTGGACCGCTGCGTCGAGCCCTGCCCGGGGGAGGCGGCGCACGAGCGGTCCCGGCTGAAGGCGCTGTGGGTGCTCGGCCATGTCGCGACGCTGCAGGGCGACCGGGTACGGGCCCTCGCGGTGCTGCACGAGTGCCGCGAGGCGGCCGAGCGCACCGGTGACGCGACGGCGGCCGCGTACGCCGAGCACCGCACCGGGTGCCTGGCGCTGGTCACGGACGACATGCCGCGCGCCGAGACACTGCTCGCCTCGGCGCTCGCGCGCTACCGGGAGATCGGCGAGCTCAACGGCAACGTGCTGATGGCCCAGGTCGAACTGGCGATGGCGCTGGCGTTCCAGGGCGACCTGCCGGGCGCGGTGCGGCTGTGCGAGGACGTCCGCCGGGTCTGCGAGGACCACGGGGAGCGCTGGGTCCTCACGTACGCGCTGTACGTCCTGGCGTACGAGGCGTGGACGGACGGCGATCCGGCGCGGGCCCGGGAGCTCCTGGAGGAGTGCCTGGCCGTCGGGCACGCCTTCCGGGACCTGCTGGGCACCGTCCTGACGATCGAACTGCTGGCCGTGGTCACCGCCGCCGAGGGCGATCCGGCGGAGGCCTCCGTGCTGCAGGGCGCCGCGGCCGGCATGTGGCCGTCGGTGGGCCTGCCGCTGTTCGGCTCGGTGCACTACGGGCGGCCGCACGAGCTGTGCGAGGCGACGGCACGCGAGCGGCTGGGCGACGCGCGGTACGAGGAGTGCGTGCGGGCGGGGGCGCGGCTCGGCCGGGACGCGGCGGTGGAGCGGGCCCTGCGGCGCGACCGCGCGGCCGCGGCTCCCACGCTGCCGGCGGCGCGGGAGCCGCACCCCGGCGCGGGCCCGCAAACGCGGCAGCCCGCCGTCTCGCCCGCCCGGAAGGGCGGGGAGACGACGGGCTGACGTGCGCGTGGTGGTACCGCGTCCGCCGAGTGATCAGCGGGCGTAGTACTCGACGACGAGCTGCTCGTCGCAGATCACCGGGATCTCCTTGCGGTTCGGCTCGCGGTCCAGGCGGAAGGCCAGGGCGCGGAGGTTCACCTGGAGGTAGCGCGGGGTCTCGCCGTCGGGGGCGAAGCCACCCTCGCGGGCGACCTGGAACAGCGGCTTCTCGCGGCTGCGCTCGCGGACCATCACGACGTCGTCGGGCTTGACGCGGAAGGACGGCTTGTCGACCTTCTGGCCGTTGACCTCGATGTGGCCGTGGACGACCATCTGGCGGGCCTGGTAGATCGTGCGGGCGATGCCCGAACGCAGAACCAGGGCGTCGAGACGACGCTCCAGCTCGATGACCAGGGCCTCACCGGTCTTGCCCTGCGTCTTGGCGGCACGCTCGTAGGCGCGGACGAGCTGGCGCTCGGACACGTCGTACTGCGCGCGCAGACGCTGCTTCTCGAGCAGACGGACCTTGTAGTCCGAGTTCTGCTTGCGGCCGCGGCCGTGCTCGCCCGGCGGGTAGGGGCGGGCCTCGAAGTACTTGACGGCCTTCGGGGTCAGCGCGATGCCGAGGGCACGCGACTTCTTGACCTTGGGGCGGGACTGGTTCGCCATGAACCAAACACCTCGTGTTTCTGATGTGAATACGGCTTCACCAGGGTTAGGGGAGGTCGCATCCGCAGCCGGGGAAACCCGCCGGGCCGTCCTTGCGGACTAGGCGGGCAGCCGCTCCCTGGTCTGGGCACATACGTGCAGCACGCGAGTGGCCCACCGACCGTCCCGGGAACCGGGTGGTGGTGGGCTGCCCGCGACACCTTCGACGGTGCGCGACGCTCCTGGAATCCCCCCGAGGAGGCGGGGTTCCGGCTGGATGTCCCGTTCTGGTGGTGCCGACCGGAGCCGGACACGGGACGCAGCGCTCCGAGCCATGCTACAGGGTGGTCAGGACCGCCCTCGACCGAGGTGCGTGCGGGTCCACTCCACGGCGTCCGCGTAGCGCGCCTCCGCGCCGTGCCGGGTGGGCTCGTAGTACGAGCGGTCCTTCAGCCCGTCGGGGGCGTACTGCTGGGCGGCGATCCCCTCGGGCAGGTCGTGGGGGTACACGTACCCCTGGGCGTGGCCGAGCTTGGCGGCGCCCTTGTAGTGACCGTCGCGCAGGTGCGCGGGGACCGGGCCCGCGTGCCCCTTGCGCACGTCCTCCAGGGCGGCGCCGATCGCGGTGGTCGCGGCGTTCGACTTGGGGGCCAGGGCCAGGGCGATGGTGGTGTGGCTGAGGGTGAGCGCGGCCTCGGGGAAGCCGATCATCGCGACGGCCTGGGCGGCGGCGACCGCGAGGGGCAGGGCGTTCGGATCGGCGAGGCCGATGTCCTCGCTGGCGGAGATCATCAGGCGGCGGGCGATGAACCGGGGGTCCTCGCCGGCCTCGATCATCCGCGCCAGGTAGTGCAGGGCGGCGTCCACGTCCGAGCCGCGGATCGACTTGATCAGGGCGCTCGCCACGTCGTAGTGCTGGTCGCCGTCGCGGTCGTACTTCACGGCGGCCCGGTCGACGGTCTCCTCCAGGGTCGACAGGGTCACCTCGCGCTCGCCCTTGTCGAGCGCCGATCCGGCGGCCGCCTCCAGCGCGGTGAGGGCGCGGCGGGCGTCCCCGCCCGCGATGCGCAGCAGGTGCGCCTCGGTGTCCTCGGGGAGGGTGACGGCGCCGACGAGGCCGCGCTCGTCGGTGAGGGCCCTGCGCAGCAGTCCGCGCAGGTCGTCGTCGGTGAGCGGTTCGAGGGTCAGGAGCAGGGAGCGGGAGAGCAGCGGGGAGATCACCGAGAAGTACGGGTTCTCCGTGGTCGCGGCGATCAGTGTCACCCAGCGGTTCTCGACGGCCGGGAGCAGGGAGTCCTGCTGGGCCTTGCTGAAGCGGTGGATCTCGTCGAGGAAGAGGACGGTTTCCTTGCCGAAGCCGCCGGTGGCCCGGCGGGCACCTTCGATGACCGCCCGGACCTCCTTGACCCCGGCGGTGATCGCGGAGAGCTCCACGAAGCGCTTGTCGGTGGCCTTGGAGACCACGTACGCGAGGGTCGTCTTCCCGGTGCCGGGCGGGCCCCACAGGAGGACGGAGGAGGGTCCGGCCGGGCCGCCGGCGCCCTCGCCGACCAGTCTGCGCAGCGGGGAGCCCGGCTTCAACAGGTGCTGCTGGCCCACGACCTCGTCGAGGGTGCGCGGGCGCATCCGGACCGCCAGGGGGCTGCTGGACGGATCCTTCTCCTGGCGGTCTTCGGCGGCGGCGGTGAAAAGGTCGGGCTCCACTCTGGAAACCCTATGTCACCCCACCGACAGCGCCGCCGGCCCCCGGATCCGCGGGGGCCGGCGGCGCTGTCCGGCAGGGACGGGGAGGTCCGTCAGCTGGTCCAGAACTCCCACCAGCGGGTCAGGACCAGCATGCCGATGATGCCGATGTGCAGGACCGGCACGACCCACGTGAACTCGCCGAAGAAGCCCTTCAGCCAGCGGGGCGCGGGCAGGAAGTCGTTGCGCACGTTGAACGAGGTGACGTACCAGAACATCAGGATGGTGGCGACCCAGGCCAGCGAGCACCACAGGCACAGCGCGTTGATCCGGTACAGCGACTGGAACTGCAGCCAGGTGACGAAGCCGACGCCGAACAGCGTGCCCGCGTTGAAGGTCAGCCAGTACCAGCGGGGGAAGGTGGCGCGGGCGAGCAGGCTCATGCCGACGCAGATCACGATGCCGTAGGCGACGAGACCGAGCATCGGGTTCGGGAAGCCGAAGACGGCGGCCTGGTCGCTCTCCATGACGCTGCCGCAGGAGACGACGGGGTTGAGGCTGCAGCCCGGGGTGAACGTGGTGCCCGCGACCTTGGCCTCGAGGAGCTTCTGCTTGTCGATCGTGATGACCCACGCGGCGAGCAGTCCGGCCGCGCCGGTGATCACCAGCAGCAGCGCGAAGGCGCGGCTGCCGCCCGCCGTGCGGGGGCCGCCGTGCCGCTCGGGGCCGGTGGAGACGCCTTCCCTGACTGTCGTCTTGCTCATCACGCCGTTCCGTAGCTTCGAGGGGCCGGTGGGCACGGACATTGTGCCGCACGCGTGCGCGTCTTCACCGTTCGCTGCGCATAAGGAAGTACGGGTGCGGGCCGTGGAACGTTCGGTTTCGGCCGGGCCCGGCGGGTGGTCCGGCGCCGTGCACGCGTGCGTGCGGGGCGCGCCCGGCCGGGAGGACCGGACAGGGTGGCGGAGAGGGAACCGGTGGCCGCCGGGTTGACGGCGCACCGGCTCCGGCCGGCGGCGGGCCTCAGCCCAGCCGGGCCTCGAGTTCCGCCACGATCTCGCTGACCTTGACGGCCGTCTGCTCCCCGGACTCCATGTCCTTGAGCTGGACGACGCCCTCGGCGAGGTCGCGCTCGCCGGCGACGAGGGCGTAGCGCGCGCCCGAGCGGTTGGCCGCCTTCATCGCGGCCTTCAGGCCCTTGCCGCCGTAGGAGAAGTCGGCGGCGACGCCGTTCTTGCGCAGCTCGGTGACCTTGGAGAAGAGGATCCGGCGTGCCTCCTCGCCGAGGGGGACGGCGAAGACCGAGGTGAGGGACGGGATGTCCAGCACGATGCCCTCCGCCTCCAGGGCGAGGACGGTGCGGTCGACGCCGAGGGCCCAGCCGACCGACGGCAGGGAGGGGCCGCCGATCATCTCGGACAGGCCGTCGTAGCGGCCGCCGCCGCCCACCGCCGACTGCGATCCGAGGCCGTCGTGGACGAACTCGAAGGTGGTGCGCGTGTAGTAGTCCAGGCCGCGCACCAGCTTCGGGTCGTCCTCGAAGACCACACCCGCCGCCGTGATCAGCTCGCGCACCTCCTCGTGGTACGCCTTGCAGGCGTCGCACAGGTAGTCGCGCAGCAGCGGGGCGCCGGTGAGCTGCTTCTGCACGTCCGGGCGCTTGTCGTCCAGGACGCGCAGCGGGTTGATCTCCGCGCGGCGCAGCGTCTCCTCGTCCAGCTCCAGGCCGCGCAGGAAGGCCTGGAGCGCGGCGCGGTAGACGGGGCGGCACTCCTTGTCGCCCAGGCTGTTGAGCAGGATGCGGAAGTTCCGCAGGCCCAGTGCGCGGTACGCCTGGTCGGCCAGGATGATCAGCTCGGCGTCCAGGGCCGGGTCCTCGGCTCCGATCGCCTCGGCTCCGACCTGCGAGAAGTGGCGGTAACGGCCCTTCTGGGGACGCTCGTAGCGGTAGTAGGAACCCGAGTACCAGAGCTTGACGGGAAGGTTGCCCGCCTTGTGCAGATTGGCCTCCAGCGCGGCGCGCAGAACCGAGGCGGTGCCCTCCGGGCGCAGGGCGAGCCGGTCGCCGCCCTTGGTCTCGAAGGCGTACATCTCCTTGGTCACGATGTCGGTGGACTCACCGACACCGCGCGCGAACAGCTCGACGTTCTCGAAACCGGGCGTCTCGATGTAGCCGTAGCCGGAGTTGCGCAGCGGGGCGGCGATCGCCTCGCGGACCGCCAGGAACGTGGCGGAGTCGGGCGGCAGCAGGTCGTACGTGCCCTTGGGGGCCTTGAAGGTGCTCACGGAAGGTCTCGTCACATTCCTCGTCGGGGAGCGGGCTCGGCGCCGCGCTCCGGCCGGCCCGCCGCCACCTGCCGCAGATACGGGTTGGTGGCGCGCTCCTGGCCGATGGTCGTCTGGGGGCCGTGGCCGGACAGCACCACGGTCGAGTCGTCGAGAGGCAGGCACACGCGGCCCAGCGAGTCGAGGATCTCGGCGTGGGAGCCGCCGGGCAGGTCGGTGCGTCCGATGGAGCCGGCGAAGAGCAGGTCACCGGAGAAGAACACGGACGGGATGTCCGCTCTCTCGGGCAACCGGAACGTCACCGACCCCTTGGTATGGCCGGGCGCGTGCGCGACGGAGAAGTCGAGGCCGGCGAGCTCCAGCCGCGCGCCGTCCGCGAGTTCCCTCACGTCGTCCGGCTCCCCCACGGTCAGTTCGCCCATCAGCGGCATCCCGATGGCACGGCCGAGCGCCTTCTCCGGGTCGCTCATCATGTACCGGTCGTCGGGGTGGATCCAGGCCGGTACGTCATGCGCTCCGCAGACCGGGACGACCGAGGCGACGTGGTCGATGTGGCCGTGGGTGAGGACGACCGCGACGGGCTTCAGCCGATGCTTCTCGAGTGCGTCCGCGACTCCCTGGGCGGCCTGGTGGCCCGGGTCGATGATCACGCACTCCTCACCGGCGGCGGGGGCGACCAGGTAACAGTTGGTCCCCCAGGCCCCGGCGGGGAACCCGGCAATGAGCACGATCGTCCTTCGTCATGGCGCACGACATGGTGTCGTACGGGGTGGGTGGCTGTGGGTCAGAGCCTACCGGCGCTGCCGTTTCCTCAGCGAACCCATATACGGTACGGGGCACACGCGGGCGGTCGGCTCACAAGACCCGCGCGTCCCCAACGACGTACGAGACGCATGAGGAGAAAACCCCGTGGTCAGCCAGGATCAGCGGCGGCGTCAGCTCGCTCGGGAGAAGTTCTTGCGGCAGCAGCAGCGGCGTACGGCCGCCCGGCGCAAGACACGTACGCGCAACTCGGTGGTGGCGTCGGTCCTCGGCGTCGTGATCATCGGCAGCGTGGCGCTGTACACAACCGGGGTCTTGAAGAACGACGACGACAAGGCCAACGCGAACGCGGAGGTGACGCCGAGCGCGTCCCCGTCGGCGAGCAAGCCCGCGGACCCGTGCGAGAAGGCGGCCAAGGGCAAGGTGAAGTCGCTGAGTTACAAGAAGGAACCGGCGATCACCATCGACAAGTCCGCGCAGTACACGATGAAGTTGCAGACGACGTGCGGCGCGATAGACATCGCGATGGACGCCGCCAAGACCCCGCACACCGTGAACTCGTTCGACTTCCTGGTGAACAAGGGCTACCTGGACCACACCAAGTGCCACCGCCTCACCACGGCCGGCATCTACGTGCTCCAGTGCGGAGACCCGCAGGGCACCGGCATGGGCGGGCCCGGCTACACCATCCCGGACGAGAACCTCAAGGACAAGCGCCTCAAGGGCAACGTGTACCCGGCGGGCACGGTGGCCATGGCCAACCAGTACAACGCGCAGGAGAACAAGGGCCGCGACACCGGCGGCAGCCAGTTCTTCCTCGTCTACCAGGACAGTCAGCTCCCGGCCGACTACACACCGTTCGGGACGATTTCCGAATCCGGTATGAAGGTCCTCAAGAAGATCGCGGCGGCCGGGGAGAGCACCGGCCAGGGCGACGGGACGCCCAACGCGACGGTCGTCATCGACAAGGCGACGGTGAGGAAATCCTGACCTTCAACTGCGGAACTTCGGTCGCGCGGGATGCGGACAGCCGCCCCGCCGGTCGCCTATGTTGGCCGTGACGAAACTGTGGACGATGCCCGGGGGCGCTGAGGCCCCTCGCGGGCATCATGTGGAGGAGGCGCTGTGAGCAGCGACCCGTGGGGCCGCGTCGACGAGACGGGGACCGTGTACGTGCGAACGGCCGACGGCGAGCAGGTCGTCGGTTCCTGGCAGGCAGGCTCCCCCGACGAGGCGCTGGCCTACTTCGAGCGCAAGTACGAGGGCCTGGTTGTCGAGATCGGCCTCCTCGAGCGACGTGTGAAGACCACCGACCTGTCGGCAAAGGACGCCCAGATCGCGATCGGTCACCTGCGCGAGCAGGTCGACGCGCACCACGCGGTCGGCGACCTCGACGCGCTGCGCGCGCGGCTGGACCGGCTGGTCGAGACCGTCGACGCACGCCGTGAGGAGCGCAAGGTCCAGCGGGCGAAGCAGTCCGACGAGGCCCGGCACGCCAAGGAGGCGCTGGTCACCGAGGCCGAGGAGCTGGCGCAGAGCGATCAGTGGCGGTCGGCCGGTGAGCGGCTGCGGGCGCTGGTGGACACCTGGAAGGGGCTGCCGCGCCTCGACCGGAAGTCGGACGACGAGCTGTGGCACCGCTTCTCGCACGCGCGCTCGGCGTTCTCCAAGCGCCGCAAGGCGCACTTCGCGTCGCTGGACGCGCAGCGCGAGGAGGCCCGCAAGGTCAAGGAGCACCTGGTCGCGGAGGCCGAGGCGCTGTCGGGCTCGACCGACTGGGGTCCGACGGCGGCGCGCTACCGCGAGCTGATGGCGGACTGGAAGGCGGCCGGCCGTGCCCAGCGCGAGCACGAGGACGACCTGTGGAACCGCTTCCGCGGCGCCCAGGACGTGTTCTTCGCCGCGCGCGGATCGGTCTTCGCCGAGCGGGACGCGGAGCAGGCCGAGAACCTGAAGCTCAAGGAGGAGCTGGCCGAGGAGGCCGAGAAGCTCGTCCCGGTGCGGGAGCTGAAGGCGGCCCGGGCGGCGTTCCGTTCGATCAACGAGCGCTGGGAGGCCGTCGGTCACGTGCCGAGGGACGCCCGCCCGAAGATCGAGGCCCGGATGCACGCGGTGGAGCGCGCCCTGCAGGAGTCCGAGGAGGCCGAGTGGCGCCGGACGAACCCGGAGGCACGCGCGCGTGCCGAGGGTCTCACCGGTCAGCTCCAGGCCGCGGTGGACAAGCTCCAAGGTCAGATCGAGACCGCCCGCTCCGCGGGCAACGCGGCCAGGGCCGACAAGCTCCAGAAGGAACTGGACGGCCGTCAGGCGCTGCTGGACCAGGCGCTGAAGGGTCTGCACGAGTTCGGCGGCTGACCGTCGCCCAGCGGTATGCGCAGGGGCTCCCCGTACGGTGCGTACGGGGAGCCCCTGCGCGTGGTGTGCGGCCGTGGGGCGTCAGGCCTCCGAGGGCCTGCGCGCCGAGGTCACCCGGTACACGTCGTAGACGCCCTCCACTCCCCTGACGGCCTTCAGGACGTGCCCCAGGTGCTTGGGGTCGCCCATCTCGAAGGTGAAGCGGGAGGTGGCCACGCGGTCCCGGGAGGTCTGGACGGCCGCCGAGAGGATGTTGACGTGCTGGTCCGACAGGACGCGGGTGACGTCCGACAGGAGCCGGGAGCGGTCCAGCGCCTCGACCTGGATGGCGACCAGGAACACCGAGGACTGGGTGGGCGCCCACTCGACCTCGAGGATGCGCTCCGGCTCCCGCGAGAGCGAGTCGACGTTGACGCAGTCGCTGCGGTGCACGGAGACGCCGCTGCCCCGGGTGACGAAGCCGATGATCGGGTCTCCGGGCACCGGTGTGCAGCAGCGGGCCAGCTTGACCCACACGTCGTCGACGCCCTTGACGACCACACCGGGGTCGTTGTTGCTGCGGCGCTTGCGGCCGCGGCCCCGGGTGTGCGGGACGCTCTCGTCGATCTCCTCGGTGGCCGCCTCCTCGCCGCCGAGTGCCTGCACCAGCTTCTGCACGACGCTCTGCGCGGTGACGTGGCCCTCGCCGATCGCCGCGTACAGCGACGAGATGTCGGGGTAGCGCATCTCGTGGGCGAGGGTGACCAGCGAGTCCCCGGTGAGGATGCGCTGGATCGGCAGGTTCTGCTTGCGCATGGCGCGCGCGATGGCGTCCTTGCCCTGCTCGATCGCCTCGTCGCGGCGCTCCTTGGAGAACCAGGCGCGGATCTTGTTGCGGGCCCTGGGTGACTTGACGAAGCCGAGCCAGTCGCGGGAGGGACCCGCGCCGGCCGCCTTGGAGGTGAAGACCTCCACCAGGTCGCCGTTGTCCAGGGTCGACTCGAGGGGGACGAGGCGGCCGTTGACGCGGGCGCCGATGGTGCGGTGGCCGACCTCGGTGTGGACGGCGTAGGAGAAGTCGACCGGGGTGGCGCCCGCCGGGAGCGCTATGACGTCGCCCTTCGGCGTGAAGACGAAGACCTCGTTGCGGGAGAGGTCGAAGCGCAGGGACTCCAGGAACTCGCCCGGGTCCTCCGTCTCCTTCTGCCAGTCGAGGAGCTGCCGCAGCCACGCCATGTCGTTGAGGTGGTCGTCCTTGCCGGTGCTGCGAGGCGCGTCGGAGCGCACCTTGGAGGCTCCGGCGACGGCCTCCTGCTTGTACTTCCAGTGCGCGGCGATGCCGTACTCGGCGCGGCGGTGCATGTCGAACGTTCGGATCTGGAGTTCGACGGGCTTGCCGTTGGGTCCGATGACCGTCGTGTGCAGCGACTGGTACATGTTGAACTTGGGCATCGCGATGTAGTCCTTGAACCGGCCGGGGACCGGGTTCCAGCGCGCGTGCACCGTGCCGAGGGCGGCGTAGCAGTCCCGGACGGTGTCGACGAGGACGCGGATGCCCACCAGGTCGTAGATCTCCGCGAAGTCGCGGCCGCGGACGATCATCTTCTGGTAGACGCTGTAGTAGTGCTTCGGGCGCCCGGTGACGGTCGCCTTGATCCGGGCGGCGCGCAGGTCGGACTGGACCTCGTCGGTCACTATGGCCAGGTACTCGTCCCGCTTGGGGGCGCGCTCGGCGACCAGGCGGACGATCTCGTCGTACATCTTGGGGTAGAGGATCGCGAAGGCGAGGTCCTCCAGCTCCCACTTGATGGTGTTCATGCCCAGGCGGTGGGCGAGCGGCGCGTAGATCTCCAGGGTCTCGCGCGCCTTCTTCTCCTGCTTCTCGCGCTTGAGGTAGCGCATGGTGCGCATGTTGTGCAGGCGGTCGGCGAGCTTGATGACCAGGACGCGCGGGTCCTTGGCCATGGCGACGACCATCTTGCGGACGGTCTCGGCCTGCGCGGCCTCGCCGAACTTGACTTTGTCGAGCTTGGTGACGCCGTCGACGAGCAGTGCGACCTGGTCGCCGAAGTCCCGCCTGAGGGTGTCGAGGCCGTACTCGGTGTCCTCCACGGTGTCGTGGAGGAGGCCGGCCATGAGGGTGGCGGGGTCCATGCCCAGTTCGGCGAGGATCGTGGTCACCGCGAGCGGGTGCGTGATGTACGGGTCGCCGCTCTTGCGCTTCTGGCCTCGGTGCCAGCGCTCCGCCACCTGGTAGGCCTTCTCGACCTGCCGGAGCGTGGATGTCTCGATCTTGGGGTCGTTGCCGCGCACGATCCGCAGCAGGGGCTCCAGGACCGGGTTGTACGGGTTGGAGCGCTGCACGCCGAGTCGGGCGAGGCGGGCCCGTACGCGGTTGGAGGAGCCGCCGGTGCGCGCTCCCTGGCTCGCCGTCGGGCGGAGCGCGGGTGTGTGCGCGGCGGGCTCGGCGGGCGCCGGGCGTGGCTGCTCGGACCCCTTCGCGCCGGGCGCGGGCCGCGGGCGCTGACCCGGGCCGCTCGCGCCGCCGTCCGCCGTGCCGCTGCTCGCGGCGGGCGCGGCGTTCCCCGCGGGCTCGGCGGGCGCGGAAGCGGGACCGGCCTGGGAGCGGCCGGCCTGGGCGGCCTGTGCGGCTGGGGTCGCCCCCAGGCGGTCCGCACTGTGGGGCAGGGGCTGGGCCTCGTCTGGCAAGAGGGCTCCTCGTGCACGATCCGGGTCCCCCGGTCAGGTCCCGGACGCCCCATGGTATCGACCCGGGGCGCCGGGCTCCTCCTCGGCCGGTGGGACGCCTTTGTCCCGGGAAACACAAGAGGCGGGCTCCGGATTCCTCCGGGCCCGCCTCCGCGGTGTCCTACGGGTGCTCAGACCGTGAGCAGCGCCTCCAGCGGGGCGCCCGACAGGGCCGGCTCCAGGCGGGCCCGGCCGCCGAGGAAGCCGAGCTCCATCAGCACGGCGACGCCCGCGACTTCGGCGCCCGCCCTGCGGATGAGCTGGAGCGAGGCCTCGGCGGTGCCGCCGGTGGCGAGGACGTCGTCGACGACCATGACGCGGTCGCCCGCGACCAGGTCCTCGGCGTGCACCTCGATCTCGGCGGAGCCGTACTCCAGGTCGTACGCCTGGCGCAGGGTCGCCCCGGGGAGCTTTCCGGCCTTGCGTACGGGGATGAAGCCGAGCCCGGCGCGGACGGCGACCGGGGCGCCCAGGATGAACCCGCGTGCCTCCAGGCCGACGACCTTCGTGGCGCCGCTGCGGACGCACAGTCCGGCGAGGGCGTCGGTCAGCGCCGTGAACGCCGCCGGGTCCGCCAGCAGCGGGGTGATGTCCTTGAACCTCACCCCCGGCTCCGGGTAGTCCTCGACGTCCCGGATGCGGCTGAGCAGCAGCGCCGAGATGTCGGTGATCCCGGTCATCGGCGCTTGCCCGAGGGCCGGCCGCGTCCCCGGTTGCGGGACGCGGGCTGGTTGCGCGGGCCGACGACGGCGGGGGCGGCGTCCTCGGGGCCGTCCTCGTCGTCGTAGTCCGGGACGGTCACCGGGGCCTCGGCCGACTCGCCCTTGGCCGCGGCCGCCGCCCGCTTGGCGAGCACCCGCTTCTTCAGGGCCTTCATCTGCGGCTCGCGCTCCTTGAGGTCGGCGACGAGCGGCGTGGCGATGAAGATCGAGGAGTACGCGCCGGCCGCGAGGCCGACGAACAGCGACAGCGAGATGTCGTTGAGCATGCCCGCGCCCAGCACACCGCCGCCGATGAACAGCAGGCCGCCGACCGGCAGGAGCGCGACGACCGTGGTGTTGATGGAGCGGACCAGGGTGCCGTTGATCGAGCGGTCGGCGATCTCGCTGTAGGTCCAGCGGGTCTGCTTGGTGATGTCCTTCGTCTGCTCCTTGAGGCTGTCGAAGACGACGACCGTGTCGTAGAGCGAGTAACCGAGGATGGTCAGCAGACCGATCACGGTGCCCGGGGTGACCTCGAAGCCCACCAGGGCGTAGATGCCGACCGTGATGGTGATGTCGTGGATCAGGGCGACGAGGGCCGCTACGGCCATGCGCCACTCGAAGGCGATCGCCAGGTAGATCACGACCAGGACCATGAAGATCGCCAGGCCCTGCCAGGCCTTGTTGGCGATCTGGTCACCCCAGCTGGGGCCGACCAGGTCCGCGTTGATCTTCTCCGAGTCGACCTTCAGATCCTTGGAGAGCTGCTCCTTGATCTTGTCGGACTTGTCGGTGTCGATCCCGGCGACCTGGATGCGCAGACCGCCGTTGCCGAGCTTCTGGACGATCGCGTCGTGCGCGGAGGCGTCCTCCGCGTACGTCTCGGCCTGGCTGACGGACGTGCTGGTCTTCGGGGTGGTGAAGACGGCGCCGCCCTCGAACTCGATGCCCATGTTCAGGCCTCGCACCGTCAGGCCGAGGATGGCCGTGATGGTGATCAGGATCGAGATGCCGTACCAGATCTTGCGCTTGCCGACGAAGTCGTAACCGATCTCGCCGCGGTGGAGCCGGGCGCCGAGGGTGCCGAGTTTCGACATCTCACGCCTCCTTCGGGTCGACGGGGGCGGAGGGACGGCGGGTACGGCGCAGCGGGGGCTTGGCACCCAGTCGCTTCGGGTCGAGGCCGGACCAGCGGTGACCGTTCGCGAAGAACTTCCTGCGCGCGAGGAGGGTCATCAGCGGCTTGGTGAAGAGGAACACCACGACCACGTCGAGCAGGGTGGTCAGACCGAGCGTGAACGCGAAGCCCTGGACCTTGCCGACGGTGACGACGAAGAGCACCGCGGCCGCCAGGAACGACACGAAGTCGGAGACCAGGATGGTGCGCCGGGCACGCGGCCAGGCCCGCTCGACGGCGGGGCGCAGCGTGCGTCCCTCGCGGATCTCGTCCCGGATCCGTTCGAAGAACACGATGAACGAGTCCGCTGTGATACCGATCGCCACGATCGCGCCGCAGACGGCCGGCAGGTTCAGCGCGAAGCCGATGCCGGGGCCGAGCAGCGACATGATCACGTAGGTGAGCACGGCCGAGACCAGCAGCGAGGCGATCGCGATGAGCGAGAGGCCCCGGTAGTAGACCACCAGGTAGATGACGACCAGGGCGAGGCCGATCGCGCCGGCGATCAGACCGGCGTGCAGCTGCTCGCCGCCGAGCGCGGCGGTCACGGTGGTGACGCTCGCCTCCTTGAAGGACAGCGGCAGGGCGCCGTACTTCAGCATGTTCGCCAGGTCCTGGGCCTCGGTCTGGTCGAAGCTGCCGGAGATCTCCGCGGTGCCGCCGGTCAGTGCCTCGCGGACGAACGGGTCGGAGACGACCTCACCGTCGAGGACGATGGCGAACTGGTTCTGCGGCGACTGGTTCTTCGCGAGCTTGCCGGTGATGTCGGCGAACTTCTTGGAGCCACCGGACGTGAAGTCCATGGTGACCTTCCAGCCCGCGGCGGTCTGGGTGTCGTAGACGGCCTGGGCCTTCTTGATGTCCGTGCCCGCGACCTCGGCCGGGCCGAGGATGTACTTCTGCCACTGCTTGTCGGAGTTCTGCCCGCAGGCCACGGTGGGCTCGCTGGGCTTGACCCCGTCACCGGCGGTGGCCCGGTCGCTCTCCTTGGCGCAGTTCAGAGCGGCGTACTGGGCCTGGAGCTTGCCCGCGGCGTCGTCGGCGCTGCTGCTCGCGGACGGGGAGGCGCTGGGGGAAGCCTTGGCGCTCGAGGACGCCTTGGCGCTCGACGAGGGGGTGTCGTCGGCCTTCAGGGCGTCGGTGACCGCGCGGCCCTGGGAGGTGGGGGTCGCGGACGGCGTCGCGGAGCTCGAGGACGGCGCCCCGGCCTTGTCGTCCGACTTGTCCGTCGCCTTGTCGGTGGCCTTGTCGCTGGCCTTGTCCGTCGCCTCCTTGGAGGCGCTGGGCGCGGGG
Source organism: Streptomyces sp. NPDC008313 (assembly GCF_042956125.1). Classification (NCBI taxonomy): domain Bacteria; kingdom Bacillati; phylum Actinomycetota; class Actinomycetes; order Kitasatosporales; family Streptomycetaceae; genus Streptomyces; species Streptomyces sp. NPDC008313. The sequence goes on along the minus strand of NZ_JBIBFR010000002.1, from coordinate 301,016 downwards.
CTCTTGGTCGCGGCGGCTCCGGAGACCTCGGTGGTCAGCACCGGCCGGAAGTAGAGCTTGGCGGTGGTACCGACCTGCTCACGGGCCTGCTTGGAGTTCGTGCCCTTGGGGATGTTGACGATGATGTTGCGATCGCCCTGGGTCTGGACCTCCGCCTCCGACACGCCGAGACCGTTGACACGGCGGTTCATGATGTCGACCGCGGTGTCCATGTTGGTCTTGTTGATCGCGTTGGGCTGGCCGGGCTCGTTCTTCGCCTCCAGCGTGATGCTGGTGCCGCCGGCGAGGTCGATGCCGAGACGCGGAGTGGTCTGCCCGGAGAGAAACATCCCCCCGGTGAGCGCCACGATGGCGATCAGGATGAGGGCCAGCGAGCGCCCCGGCCTGCTCTGGGCGCTCGCGCTCCGGCCCTTCTTCGGTGCTGCCACCTTCTCGTACTCCCTCTCGGGCCGACCGGCGCCGGGTGAGCGCGCGGGCGGCCATGACATGGTGTCGGGACTCCGTGCGGGAACCGCACGTCCCCCGGGACGCGGCGCACGAGCGGATCGCGCCGCGGCCGTGGGACGTGACTACTTCGCGTCGGACTCGCCGTCGGTCTTCTTCGGCTCTGCTGCGTCGACCGTGCCGGCCTCGGCCTTCTCGTCGGCCGGGTCCTTCTTACCGAGGTCGAGGGGCTTGTCGGCGGAGGCGTCGGAAGCGTCGTCGGCGGGCTCGTCGGTCTCGGTGAGGGAGGAGGCGTCGTCCGGGACGACCAGGCCGTCGTCGTTCAGCTCGGGGTCGATGCCGTGCACGATGCGGTTGTACTCGTCGTCGGTGAGGACGGCGCCGATCGAGTTCTTCGCGAAGACCAGGTGGACACCGGGGGCCGCGTCGAGAAGGACCGTCTCGTCGTTGACCTCCTTCACCGTCGCGTACATGCCCCCGATCGTGCGGACGCCGGTGCCGGGCTGCATGTCGTTGCGCATCTGCGCGGCCGCCTGCTGCTTGCGCTTGGCCGAGCGGGTCATCAGGAACATGGCCCCGATGAGCACGATGAAGGGGAGAAGGGTCACGATATTCACGGGACGGAGTTTCCTTCGCACGACCGCTCGGGTGGGCGGCCTGGTGGATGGGGGTGGGCTGCGCCGTCCTGCAAGGGCGGCATCGGCGGAGTCTAAGCGAGTCCGCACTCATGGAACAACGCTCAGCATGGCACCGGGGTTCCTCGGCCCGCCACGAGCACGCCGTCACGCCCCGAACAGGTCCCCTTGTCCGGTTGTCCCCGTTGACCCCGACGGCGGAGTGAGGCCCAGGTGCGCCCATGCGGCCGGGGTCGCCACCCGGCCCCGTGGCGTACGGGCGAGCAGCCCCTCACGGACCAGGAAGGGCTCGGCGACCTCCTCGACGGTCTCGCGCTCCTCCCCCACCGCCACGGCGAGGGTCGACAGGCCGACGGGACCTCCGCCGAAGAGCTTCAGCAGGGCCTCCAGGACGCCCCGGTCGAGGCGGTCGAGGCCACGCGCGTCGACCTCGTAGACCGCGAGGGCCGCGCCGGCGATGTCCCGGGTGATGACGCCGTCGGCCTTGACCTGCGCGTAGTCCCGGACGCGGCGCAGCAGGCGGTTGGCGATACGGGGCGTGCCGCGGGAGCGGCCGGCGATCTCGGCGGCGCCGTCGGCGCCGATCTCGACGTCGAGCAGGTGTGCGGAGCGGTGGATGACGCGCTGCAGCTCGGCCGGCTCGTAGAACTCCATGTGGGCGGTGAAGCCGAACCGGTCGCGCAGTGGCGGCGGCAGCAGCCCGGCCCGGGTGGTGGCGCCGACGAGGGTGAACGGGGGCAGTTCGAGGGGGATGGCGGTGGCTCCGGGCCCCTTGCCGACGATGACGTCGACGCGGAAGTCCTCCATCGCCATGTAGAGCATCTCCTCGGCGGGCCGCGACATGCGGTGGATCTCGTCGAGGAAGAGGACCTCGCCCTCCTGGAGCGAGGAGAGGATCGCCGCGAGGTCGCCGGCGTGCTGGATGGCGGGGCCGCTGGTGATGCGGATGGGTGCGCCCATCTCGGCCGCGATGATCATCGAGAGGGTGGTCTTGCCGAGGCCGGGGGCGCCGGAGAGGAGCACGTGGTCGGCGGTGGCGCCGCGGGCGCGGGCGGCGCGCAGGACGAGGTCGAGCTGCTCGCGGACCTTCTCCTGGCCGATGAACTCGCCCAGGTCCTTGGGGCGCAGCGCCGCCTCGACCGCCTGGTCCTCGCGGTCGGCGACCGAACCCACCAGCCGCTCGGCGGCGCTCTCGTCGGCCGTGTCGTCCCAGTTCATGCGTGCCTCGCGGTCGTGTGGTCGGGTGGTGGAGCGGGTCAGCGGGCCCGGTTCAGGGTCTGCAGGGCCGCCTTGAGCAGCGCGCCCACCTGGGGCGCCCCCTCGGACGCCTCGGCCTGCGGGGCGACGGCGGAGACGGCCTCGTCGGCCTCGCGGGTCGCGTACCCGAGGCCGATGAGGGCGGCGTGCAGCTGGTCGCGCCAGCCCGCGGTGACGGCCGTGCCGATCGCGGGGCCGCCGGTGCCGAGGGGCTCGCCGAGCCGGTCCTTCAGTTCGAGCAGGAGCTTCTGGGCGCCCTTCTTGCCGATGCCGGGGACGGCGGTCAGCGCCTTCTCGTCGCCGGTGGAGACGGCCCGGCGCAGCGCGTCGGGCGTGTGCACGGCGAGCATCGCCTGCGCGAGCCGGGGTCCGACGCCGCTCGCGGTCTGCAGCAGCTCGAACGTCCCCCGCTCGTCGTCGTCGGCGAAGCCGTACAGGGTGAGCGAGTCCTCGCGGACGACGAGGGAGGTGGCGAGCCGGGCGGGCTGTCCCACGCGGAGCGCGGACAGCGTGTTCGGCGCGCACTGGACGGCGATGCCGATGCCGCCCACCTCGACCACGGCGGCGTCCGGGGCGAGCGCGGCGACCGGGCCGCTGACGAAGGCGATCATGCGGTACGGCCTTTCGATGCGTGCAGGGCGACGGCCTGCTGGAGTCTGTTCTGCGCGGGCGCGCGCCAGATGTGGCAGATGGCCAGGGCCAGGGCGTCGGCGGCGTCGGCCGGCTTGGGCGGCGCGTCGAGCCGGAGCAGCCGGGTGACCATCGCCCCGACCTGGGCCTTGTCGGCCCGACCGCTGCCGGTGACGGCGGCCTTGACCTCGCTGGGGGTGTGCAGGACGACGGGGATGCCGCGCCGGGCGGCGCACAGTGTGGCGACCGCGCTGGCCTGGGCGGTGCCCATCACCGTGCGGACGTTGTGCTGGCTGAAGACGCGCTCCACGGCGACGACCTCGGGCTCGTACTCGTCGAGCCACCGCTCTATCCCCTGTTCGACGGCGACGAGGCGCGGGCCGAGCTCGGCGTCGGCGGGGGTCCGCACGACTCCGACGCCGCGCAGCGTCAGGGGCCGGCCGGCGACGCCCTCGACGACACCGACACCGCACCGGGTCAGTCCGGGGTCCACACCCAGTACCCGCATCCCCAGCCCCCTCCTTCGATCACCGGTTCGTGCAGGCTATCGGCTCGCACCGACAACACACGGACGGGCCGGCGGGAACGTGTCCCGCCGGCCCCTGGGCGCGGTGCCGGTGTGAGCCTGTCGGCGAGGAGCGCCTCAGGCGTCCACCTTCGCCATGACCTCGTCGCTCACGTCGAAGTTGGCGAAGACGTTCTGCACGTCGTCGCTGTCCTCCACGGCGTCGATCAGCTTGAAGATCTTCCGGGCGCCTTCCTCGTCCAGCTCGACCTGCATGGTCGGGACGAAGTTGGCGTCGGCCGAGTCGTAGTCGATCCCGGCGTCCTGGAGGGCCGTGCGGACCGCGACCAGGTCGGTGGCCTCGCTGATCACCTCGAAGGACTCGCCGAGGTCGTTGACCTCCTCGGCGCCCGCGTCCAGGACGGCGCCCAGGACGTCGTCCTCGGTCAGCTCGCCCTTGGGGACGATGACGACACCCTTGCGGTTGAACAGGTACGACACGGAGCCCGGGTCGGCCATGGAGCCGCCGTTGCGGGTCATCGCGACGCGGACGTCCGAGGCGGCGCGGTTGCGGTTGTCGGTGAGGCACTCGATGAGCACCGCGACGCCGTTCGGCCCGTAACCCTCGTACATGATCGTCTCGTAGTCGGCGCCGCCGGCCTCGAGACCGCCGCCACGCTTGATCGCGGAGTCGATGTTCTTGTTGGGAACCGACTGCTTCTTCGCCTTCTGCACGGCGTCGTAGAGCGTCGGATTCCCCTCGACGTCGACGCCGCCCATCCGCGCCGCGACCTCGATGTTCTTGATCAGCTTCGCGAAGAGCTTGCCGCGCTTGGCGTCGATCACGGCCTTCTTGTGCTTCGTCGTGGCCCATTTAGAGTGGCCGGACATCTGCCTGTCTCCTTCGCGTAAACCATCTCGATACGAACCCCAGAGATCCTACAAGGATCCCGGTCCCCGGTTGGCGCGCACCATCTCGACGAAGAGGCCGTGCACCCGGTGGTCGCCGGTGAGTTCCGGGTGGAACGAGGTGGCGAGCGCGGTGCCCTGGCGTACGGCGACGATGTGGCCGTCGTGCTCGGCGAGCACCTCGGCCCGGGCGCCCACGGACTCCACCCAGGGGGCGCGGATGAAGACGGCGTGCACGGGGTCGCCGTCGACACCCCGCACGTCGAGCGCCGCCTCGAAGGACTCGTTCTGACGTCCGAAGGCGTTGCGGCGCACGATCATGTCGATGCCTCCGACGGTCTCCTGGCCCGAGCGCGGGTCGAGGATCTTGTCGGCGAGCATGATCATGCCGGCGCAGGTGCCGTAGACGGGCATGCCGTCCCGCACGCGCGCGCGAAGGGGTTCCATCAGGCCGAACAGGACGGCCAGCTTGGAGATGGTGGTGGACTCGCCGCCCGGTATGACCAGGCCGTCCACCTCGGTGAGCTCTTCGGGGCGCCGCACCGGCCTGGCCACGGCGTCCGCCGCGGCCAGGGCGATGAGGTGCTCCCGTACGTCGCCCTGGAGAGCCAGGACGCCGATCACGGGGGCGTCGGTCATGTGACTACCAGCCGCGGTTGGCGTAGCGCTCGGCCTCGGGGAGGGTGTCGCAGTTGATGCCGACCATGGCCTCGCCCAGGTTGCGGGACGCGTCCGCGATGATCTTCGGGTCGTCGTAGAAGGTGGTGGCCTTCACGATGGCGGCGGCGCGCTTGGCCGGGTCGCCGGACTTGAAGATGCCGGAGCCGACGAACACGCCCTCGGCGCCGAGCTGGCGCATCAGCGCGGCGTCGGCCGGGGTGGCGACACCGCCGGCGGAGAACAGCACCACGGGGAGCTTGCCGAGCTCGGCGACCTCCTTGACGATCTCGTACGGGGCGCGCAGCTCCTTGGCGGCCGCGTACAGCTCGTTGTTGTCGAAGCCGCGCAGCCTGGCGATCTCGTTCTTGATCTGGCGCAGGTGGCGGACGGCCTCGACGACGTTGCCGGTGCCGGCCTCGCCCTTGGAGCGGATCATGGCCGCGCCCTCGGCGATGCGGCGCAGGGCCTCGCCCAGGTTGGTGGCACCGCACACGAACGGCGTGGTGAAGGCCCACTTGTCGGAGTGGTTGACCTCGTCGGCCGGGGTGAGGACCTCGGACTCGTCGATGTAGTCGACGCCGAGGGACTGCAGGACCTGGGCCTCGACGAAGTGGCCGATGCGGGACTTGGCCATGACCGGGATCGAGACGGCGTCGATGATGCCCTCGATCATGTCCGGGTCGGACATACGGGCCACGCCGCCGTCCTTGCGGATGTCGGCCGGGACCCGCTCGAGGGCCATGACGGCGACGGCGCCGGCGTCCTCGGCGATCTTCGCCTGCTCGGGCGTGACGACGTCCATGATCACGCCGCCCTTGAGCTGCTCGGCCATGCCGCGCTTCACGCGCGCTGTGCCGGTCGCGGGGCTGTCGTCGGGCCGGACGGTCTGGGGAAGCGTGCTGGACACGGGTTGACCTCGCTCGGTGAAAGAGGGTTTCTGCAGCACTGAGGGAACCTCGCGAGACCAGTCCACAGCAAGGGCCAATGGGGAGGCGGTGGCTCATTTTGGCGGTGGGCCGGTCGACCCGGGGACCGTGGAAACCGCTGGGGCTACGCGGTGAGACGGTCCGCGAGGGCCGACGGAGGTTCGTCGTCCATCTCGAAGGCCAGCGGGAACGGGGCGTGCCCGGCGAGGCGGAACCAGCGGACCTTGCGGTGCCGGCGCAGCGCGCGGGCGGCGCGTACGGCGTCGTTGTGGAACCGGCGGGCCATCGGGACCCTGCGCACCGCCTGGGCCAGCTCGTTCGCGGCCTCCTCACCGCCGGGGGCCGCCCGTACCGCGTCGACCTGCGGCACCTCTCCGAAGACCGCCCGCAGCGCCTGGCTGAGCTCGCTCTCGGCGACCTCGCGGTGCTCCTCCTCGGCCTGGCGGGCCGCGTGGGCCGCCTCGTAGAGCACGATCGAGGCGGCGGGGTCGAGGACGCCGGAGGTGGCCAGTTCCTGGGCGACCGAGGCGCGGCGCAGCAACTGGGCGTCCAGGGCGGCGCGGGCGGCGTCGATCCGGGCGTGCAGCCGGTCCAGGCGGCCGGCCGTCCAGCTCAGATAGAGGCCGATGACGACGAGGCCGACGAGGATCCAGATCAGGGTTGCGGTCACGGGTGGCAAGGCTACCGGTGGGCGCCCCCGGGGGTGGGGGCGCGCTCTCCTTCACGGCTTCTCGGCGGGGGCCGGAAGCCGCGCCGGTCGGGGGCCGGTCGGTGTCGGCCCGCGCGGGGGGCCGTGTCCGCCCCCCGTGCAGGTGCGACGGGAGCGACCGCCTTGTTGTCTCGCCCCCTCCGCCCCTTCCCGTTCCCGTTCCGTATCGGCCTGCCGGCCTCGTCCTCAAACGCCGGACGGGCTGAAAGACCCCTCGCGGGGGTTCAGTCGCGGGCGAGGCCGAAGCGGGCCATCAGGCCGGTGCGTTCGTCGGCGGCCACCGCTGCCGCGCCGTCCGTCACCGTCTCGTAGACGGAGAGGATGTCCGCGCCGACCGTGGACCAGTCGAAGCGGCGGACGTGCGCGCTGCCGCGCTCCCGGAGCTCCGCCCGGCGGTCCGGGTCGCCGAGGAGCCGCACCGCCGAGGCGGCCAGCGCGTCCGCGTCCTCGTTGGCGAACAGTTCGCCCGCCGCGCCCTGGTCCAGGACCTGCGCGAACGCGTCGAGGTCGGAGGCGAGGACCGGCGCGCCCGCCGACAGCGCCTCGACCAGGATGATGCCGAAGCTCTCGCCGCCGGTGTTGGGCGCGACGTACACGTCGACGCTGCGCAGGAACCGGGCCTTGTCCTCGTCGCTGATCATGCCCAGGAACTCGACGCGGGAGCGCATCTTCGCCGGCAGCGCCGACACGGCCTCCTCCTCGTCGCCGCGGCCGGCGACCAGGAGCCGGGTGTCCGGGCGTTCGGCGAGGATCTTCGGCAGCGCCTTCATCAGCACGGGCAGACCCTTGCGGGGCTCGTCGATCCGGCCCATGAAGCCCAGGGTGCCGCCCTGCCACTCCGCCTTGGGCTCGGCCCGTGCGAAGAAGTCGACGTCCACGCCGTTCGGGATGACGACCGCGTCGCCGCCCAGGTGCTCGACGAGCGTGCGCCGCGCGTACTCGCTCACCGCGATCCGGGCGCTGATCTTCTCCAGCGCGGGCTGCAGGATCGGGTACGCGGCGATCATCGCGCGGGACCGCGGGTTGGAGGTGTGGAACGTGGCCACGATCGGGCCCTGCGCCGCCCAGCAGGCCAGCAGGCCCAGCGACGGCGAGGTCGGCTCGTGGATGTGGATGACGTCGAACATGCCCTCGTGGAGCCAGCGTCTGACGCGTGCCGCGCTCAGGAAGCCGAAGTTCAGCCGGGCGACCGAGCCGTTGTACGGCACCGGGACCGCACGGCCCGCCGACACCACGTACGGGGGCAGCGGTGTGTCGTCGTCGGCGGGGGCGAGCACGGACACCTCGTGCCCGAGGCGGACGAGGTGCTCGGCGAGATCGCGGATGTGGAACTGGACGCCGCCGGGGACGTCCCACGAGTAGGGGCATACGATGCCGATCCTCACGAGGCCCCCTCGGCGGTGTCGCTCGTGGCGCCCTCGCGGGCCTCGTCACGGGGCACGCGCGCGGAGTCGTCGCGCGGGGTGGCCGCCGGGGCGGTGCCCGACGGCTCACCGGACGGGTCCGGCCCGGAGCGGGGCGCCGAGACGGCGGGTCCCTCCCCCGGCGTCAGCGCGTCCGGTGCCGGCGACGCGCCCGGCGGCGCCCCGGCCGGGTCGAGATCGGAGAGCCACAGTCGCTGCAGCATGTGCCAGTCCTCCGGATGTGCGGCGATCCCCTCGGCGAAGGCGTCGGCCAGCGCCTGTGTCATGACAGACGTCTTCTCCGCCCGGTCACCTGACTCGGGGACGGGGACCGGCGGATGGACACGCCCGCGCATCACGGCGGACTCGTCGTACCAGAGCGTCACCGGGAGGAGCAGGGCCCCGGTCTGCTGGGCGAGCAGCGCCGGTCCCGCGGGCATCCGGGCGGTCTCCCCGAAGAACGTGACCTCGATGCCGGACGCGGACAGATCCCGGTCGGCGACCAGGCAGACCAGTCCGCCGTCCCGCAGCCGCCGGGCCAGCGTGCCGAACGCGGAGCCGCCGCTGTGCGGCAGGACCTCCATGCCCAGGCCCTCGCGGTAGGCGACGAAGCGGTCGTACAGCGACTCGGGGTTCAGCCGCTCCGCGACCGTGGTGAACGGCGTCCTCAGCTCGGTGGTGACCCAGGCGCCCGCGAGGTCCCAGTTGCCCAGGTGGGGCAGCGCGAGGACGACCCCGCGGCCGGAGGCGAGCCCTTCGGTGAGGTGGTGCACGTCCTGGGGGTCGAACCCCGTGCGCACCCGCTCCTCGCTCCACGAGGGAAGCCGGAAGGACTCCATCCAGTAGCGCAGATACGACCGCATGCCCGCCCGGGACAGCTCGGCGAGCCGCTGGGGGCTCGCGTCGGGCACCACGCGCGCGTAGTTGGCCTCCAGCCGCCGGACGCCCTTGCCGCGCCGCTTCCAGGCGATGTCGGCGATCGTCCGCCCGAGCCGCACGGCGACCGGCTCGGGGAGCTTCCTGACCGTGCTCCAGCCCAGCGCGTACGCCCCGTCCGCGAGACGTCCCCGCAGACCGCTCACGGCGTGGCCCCGCTGCCCCGGGAGGCCGCGGCGTCCGCCTCGGCGGACTCCCTGCGCACCGTCACCACCCGCTGGATCAAGGTCACCAGGCTGCCGGCGGCGACGATCCACAGCGCGATGGGGAGCAGCACCTGGATGCCCGGCACACCGAACTTGTGGAGCCCCGCGAAGCCGGCCGCGACCAGCGAGACCACCAGGCGCTCGGCGCGCTCGACCAGGCCGTTGACGGCGACGGGCAGGCCGATCGCCTCGCCGCGGGCCTTGGTGTACGACACCACCTGGCCGCTGGCCAGGCAGAAGATGGAGACCGCGCACAGCGCGTTGTCGTCGCCGCCGCCCGCGTACCAGAGCGCGAGGCCGCCGAAGATCGCGCCGTCGGCGACCCGGTCGAGCGTCGAGTCCAGGAAGGCGCCCCAGCGGCTCGAACGGCCGAGCTGGCGTGCCATGTTGCCGTCCACGAGGTCCGAGAACACGAACAGCGTGATCACGACCGTGCCCCAGAAGAACTCACCCCTGGGGTAGAAGACCAGCGCACCCGCCATCACTCCGGCCGTGCCGAGGAGCGTCACGGTGTCGGGGCTCACCCCCCGGCGGATGAGAAACGCGGCGAACGGTGTGAGGACACGCGTGAAGAATGCACGCGCGTACTTGTTCAGCATGGCCTTCCCGAGGGTCGGTGTCGCCGGACGGCCCCTGCTGGCCCCCGGCTGGCCCATCGTAGCCACGCGCGAGTACGGGCGACGGCCGGGCACCCACACCCGGCGTCACGGCTCGGCGACGGAACCCGTCGCGGCGGCCCCGGCCCGCGCGATCCCGTCCGTCGTATGGACGCGCCGTGACGGGAGTGGAAAGCTCGAAGGCACCGCGGGCGTCGCAGCCGCCGCCACCGCACGCGGCTCACGCGTGTCCGCGCCCACAGAGACCTCACCGTGTACGGGAGGCAAGGCCATGGGCGACAAGGCGAACGCACACCCCGGAGCCGCCGGCAGGGCCACGGCGGCCGACCACCCCGCGTCCGTACGGAATGTGGTGCTGGTCGGCCACAGCGGATCGGGCAAGACGACTTTGGTGGAGGCTCTCGCGCTGACCGCGGGAGCGGTGAACCGGGCGGGCCGCGTGGAGGAGGGCGGCACCCTCTCCGACCACGACGAGATCGAGCACCGTCAGCAGCGCTCCGTACAGCTCTCCCTGGTGCCCGTCGACTGGGACGGCTACAAGATCAATCTGCTGGACACCCCCGGATACGCCGACTTCGTCGGGGAACTGCGGGCCGGTCTGCGCGCCGCGGACGCGGCCCTCTTCGTCGTCTCCGCCTCCGACGGCGTGGACGGCTCGACCCGCGTGGTGTGGGAGGAGTGCGCGGCCGTCGGCATGCCACGCGCCATCGTGATCACCCACCTGGAGGCCGCGCGGGCCGACTTCGAGCAGATGACCAGGGACTGCGCCGAGGCCTTCGGCGCCGACGACCCCGACGCCGTACTGCCGCTGTACCTCCCGCTGCGCGGCGCGCCCGGGCCGGACGGGCACGCGCCGGTGACGGGGCTGGTCGGCCTGCTGTCCCAGCGCGTCTTCGACTACGCCTCGGGCGGACGTGAGGAGGCCGAGCCCGGGCCGGACCGGCTCCCGGTCGTCGAGCAGGCCCGGAACCGGCTGATCGAGGGGATCATCGCCGAGAGCGAGGACGAGACCCTCATGGACCGCTATCTCGGGGGCAAGGAGATCGACTACAGGACACTCGTCCAGGACCTGGAACGAGCCGTGGCCCGCGGGGCCTTCTTCCCCGTCCTGGCCGCCGCGCCCGCCGCCCCCGGCGCCCGCCAGGGCCTCGGCACGGTCGAACTCCTCGAGCTGATCACCGGCGGCTTCCCCACCCCGCTGGAGCGCGAGGCCCCCGCCGTCACCACGCCGGACGGCACCGCCCGCCGCATGCGGGCCTGCGACCCCGGCGGTCCGCTGGTCGCCGAGGTCGTGAAGACGGCCGGCGACCCCTACGTGGGCCGTCTCTCGCTCGTCCGGGTCTTCTCCGGCACCCTGCGCGCCGACGACACCGTGCACGTCTCCGGTCACGGGCTGGCCGACCACGGCCACGAGGGCCGCGCCCTCCACGAGGCCGACGAACGTGTCGGCGCCCTCTCCACGCCCTTCGGCAAGCAGCAGCGGGCGCTGACCCACTGCATCGCCGGCGACCTGGCCTGCGTGGCCCGGCTGAGCCACGCGGAGACCGGCGACACCCTCTCCGCCAAGGACGACCCGCTGCTCATGGAGCCCTGGGACATGCCCGACCCGCTGCTGCCGCTCGCCATCCAGGCGCACAGCAAGGCCGACGAGGACAAGCTCTCCCAGGGGCTCGGACGGCTCGTCGCCGAGGATCCGACCATGCGCCTCGAACAGAACCAGGACACCCACCAGGTCGTCCTGTGGTGCCTCGGCGAGGCCCACGCCGACGTCGCCCTGGAACGGCTGCGCAGCCGCTACGGCGTCCAGGTGGACGTCGTACCGCACCTGGTCTCCCTGCGCGAGACGTTCGTGAAGCGGTCCACGGGGCGCGGCCGCCACGTCAAGCAGTCCGGCGGCCACGGCCAGTACGCGATCTGCGAGATCGAGGTCGAACCGCTGCCCGGCGGTTCCGGCATCGAGTTCGTCGACAAGGTCGTCGGCGGCGCCGTGCCCCGGCAGTTCATCCCCTCCGTCGAGAAGGGCGTGCGCGCCCAGGCCGCGAAGGGCGTCGCCGCCGGCCATCCGCTCACCGACATCCGCGTCACCCTCGTCGACGGCAAGGCGCACTCCGTGGACTCCTCCGACGCCGCGTTCCAGACCGCCGGGGCGCTGGCGCTGCGCGAGGCCGCCGCCGACGCCGGGATCCACTTCCTCGAACCCGTCGCCGAGGTGAGCGTCCTCGTCGGGGACGCGTACGTGGGCCCGGTCATGAGTGACCTGTCCGGGAGGCGCGGACGGGTCGTCGGCACCGAGCAGGCGGGCGGCGCGCGCACTCTCGTACGGGCCGAGGTCCCGGAACTCGAGATCGGCCGGTACGCCGTCGACCTGCGGTCCCTCTCCCACGGCACGGCGCGCTTCGACCGGCGGTACGTACGGCACGAGGCGATGCCCGCGCAGGTCGCGGAGCGGATGCGGGCAGCGGCGTAGGGCCGGTGTGCCGGAGGCGGCCCGCGGCTGCCGATACCCTGAGGGATGGTCAGGACCTGTGGTCCGGGCAGGATCAACAGGTGTGCGGGGCAGGGAAGTCGGGAAAAGCCGCAGCAGTGGACGGCGGCGATGGGGGCGGCAGTGGCGGACGACGGATTCGATTTCAGCCCGGGGGCGCAGGTGCCCCTCTCGGGCACCGCGGGGCAGACGGCGGCGACCTTCGCGCTCGCCTCCGCGGCGTACCGCGACAGTGACGTCACGGAGATCCTCAAGGCCGACAACGAATGGCACAAGTCCACCGTCAAGGCGGGGAAACTCTCGCTGTTCACACCCAACCTGGGCGAGGCCTTCTCGCGCGCCGTCCAGGACCGGATGCTCGGCGCCGGCCGCGCCCCGCTCATCCAGTCCTTCGGCACCGAACCCCAGGCCGTCGTCGAGCACTGCCTGGCCGCCAGCCGCATCCGCCGCGAGCGCGACAACTGGCTCTCGGCGGTGATGGTGCTGTGCGGAGTGATCTTCCTGCCCGGCCTCTTCGTGTGGCTGCTGGTCTTCCAGACCCGCCGCGCCGTCTCCAAGACGGTGGACAAGCGGGCCTCGGCCCTCGGCACCGCGCTGCTCGTCGCCGTGGGCGCGCTCGCCGTGCTCTTCCTCGTCAAGACGCCCTTCGCCGGATTCTGGGGCTGGTACACGCGCGCCGCGATCGTGCTTCCCGTCGTCGGCTGGCTCTGGGCCAAGCAGATCTGCGAACGCACGGCGAAGGACCTGCGCGAGAGGTGGGACAGCCTGCTCGCCGGTGGCGGCATCGGGGCGAAGATCCCGGAGGCCGTGCCCGGCAGCCCCGGGGAGACCTCCGCCGAACGGCTCCGCCAGAGCCTCGCCCGGCTGTCCGCCGAGCAGCAGTCCAACTCGGTCTTCTACGCCGGTCCCAAGGGCATACTCGGCATGGGAACCCGCTGGGGCAGCTGGCAGCTCGCCGAGGACCTGATCCCCCGGGACGCGGACAAGGAGATCCATCCGTTCCGCAGCTGGGACGTCATCCGCTCCATCCACGACCAGCTGCGGATGCTGGAGCGCGGCCCGCTCAACACCGGCGGCTTCCCCAAGCCCTCGATCAAGCACTGGGTCGTCACACCCATCGGCGAGAACGCCACCGCGGTGGCCCGTCCCGGCGGCACGGACGTGGAGGCCTACCAGGTCAAGACGCACGCCATACAGGACATCTGCAACAAGCAGCAGTTCGGCAGCGGCGACCGGCACTACCTCGGGGTGCAGTGGACGCTGTGGGACGGGCAGTTGGTCATCACCATGCTGATCACGGTGACCGTGCTGTACGAGACGCTGCGCATCGAGGTCACCGGGCATGCGCTGGGGCCCGTCAACCCGCTCTTCACCACGAAGCCCGCGGCCAAGGAGAAGGTCGTCTCCAAGTCGGTGAAATTCTGGGAGACCCGCAAGGTGAAGCTGCCGCTGGTCGACGCGGACGAGGTCGTCCGCCTCACCGCGCGCGCGCCGCTGAGCTGGTACCCGCCGCTGCTCAACTGGCTCGGGGGATCACTGGCGCTGCCCGAGCCGTTCGGGCTCCGGCACGCGTGGGCGGACCAGCCGTGGCGGCACCGGTTCATGGCGGACGACGCGCTGCGGGCCGCGACGCCGGTGCTGCGGGTGGTGCACTCCGCGGCGATCAAGGTCCTCGAGGAGAACGGCGTGGACACCGACAAGTTCGGGTCGCGGTCGGCGTTCCTGAGCACGTCGGTGCAGGATGTCTCGCCTCGGAAGGCGGACGTCTACGACGCGTAGGCCTTGCCGGCCGGGGAGCGGGGGGCGCGGGGCCGGGGGGCTCGGTGCGGCTTGGGGCGGGTGCGGCTCGGTTGCGGTGCGGGTGGTGCGGGTGCGGTTACGGGTGCGTCGGGGTCGCGCCGGAGCATCCGTCCTCGGTCCGGCGCGGAATCGGGTGCTTGTCAGTGGACGGTGTTGACGCGCCGGCCGCTGCGGGCGGACGTTCCGGCACGCCCCCTCCCGTACGCCGCCGACTGCGGGCGGATGGGGGCGGGTGACGGCGGCCCGGCTGCGCGGTCGGCTGCGGGCAGGTGGGACGGGTGGCCGGGGCCCGGCTGCGCCGTCGGCTGCGGGCAGGTGGGGCGGGTGGGCGGTCGGCCCGGCTGCGGGCGGGTGGGGGAACGGCCCGGTGCGCCGTCGGCTGCCGCGGGGTGGGGTCAGGTGGGCCAGGCTTCTGCCAGCATTTTGCGGGTGTCGGCGAGGAGCTGGGGGAGGATCCGGGTGTGGCCCACCACCGGCATGAAGTTGGTGTCGCCGCCCCAGCGGGGGACGATGTGCTGGTGCAGGTGCGCGGCGATGCCCGCGCCCGCGACGCTGCCCTGGTTCATGCCGATGTTGAAGCCGTGCGCGCCCGAGGCGGTCCGCAGCGCGGTCATCGCCTGCTTGGTCAGCTCGCCCAGTTCGACGGTCTCCGGGCCGGTCAGATCCGTGTAGTCGGCGACGTGGCGGTAGGGCACGACCATCAGGTGGCCGCCGTTGTACGGGTAGAGGTTGAGCACCGCGTACACGTGCTCGCCGCGCCTCACCACGAGCCCGTCCTCGTCGGACTTCGCCGGGATGGAGCAGAAGGGGCAGCCGTCCTCGGCGCCGGGGCCGGTCGGCTTGTTCTCGCCCTGGATGTAGGCCATCCGGTGAGGCGTCCACAAGCGCTGGAACGCGTCCTGCGTGCCCACCCCGATCTGCTGCTCCGGCTCACTCGTCATGTGAAGCAGCATATGACCTGGACGTCGGTCGGCGTGTCGCGGGGGCGGACGGGGACGGGCCCCCGGGGAAGACCCCGGGGGCCCGCGTCTCACACCTGGACGCGGCGCTCCACCACGTCGACGAGCTTCGCCAGCGCCTCGTCGCGCGGGATGCCGTTCTCCTGTGAACCGTCGCGGTAGCGGAACGACACCGTGCCCGCGTGCATGTCGTCGTCACCGACGATGATCATGAACGGGACCTTGAGCTTCTGCTGGGTGCGGATCTTCTTCTGCATCCGGTCCGAGGACGCGTCGACCTCGACCCGCAGGCCCTTCCGCTTCGCCTCGGCGGCGAACTCCTGCAGATACGGGATGTGCGCGTCACCCACCGGGATGCCCACCGCCTGCACCGGGGCGAGCCACGCCGGGAAGGCCCCGGCGTAGTGCTCCAGGAGCACCGCGAAGAAGCGCTCGATCGAGCCGAACAGGGCCCGGTGGATCATGACGGGGCGCTGCTTCGAGCCGTCCGGGCCGGTGTACTCCAGGTCGAAGCGCTCCGGCAGGTTGAAGTCCAGCTGCACCGTCGACATCTGCCAGGTACGGCCGATGGCGTCGCGTGCCTGGACGGAGATCTTCGGGCCGTAGAAGGCCGCGCCGCCCGGGTCCGGGACCAGGGGCAGGCCCTGCTTCTCGGCGACCTGGCGGAGCGTCTCGGTGGCTTCCTCCCAGGCCTCGTCGCTGCCGACGAACTTCTCCGGGTCCTTGGTGGACAGCTCCAGGTAGAAGTCGGTCAGGCCGTAGTCGCGCAGGAGGTTGAGGACGAAGGTGAGCGTCGTGTCGAGCTCCTGCGCCATCTGCTCCTTGGTGCAGTAGATGTGCGCGTCGTCCTGGGTGAAACCGCGGGCGCGGGTCAGGCCGTGCACGACGCCCGACTTCTCGTAGCGGTAGACCGTGCCGAACTCGAAGAGCCGCAGGGGCAGTTCGCGGTAGGAGCGGCCGCGCGCGTCGAAGATCAGGTTGTGCATCGGGCAGTTCATGGGCTTGAGGTAGTAGTCCACGCCCTCGTCGAGCTGCATGGGCGGGTACATGCCGTCGGCGTACCAGTCCAGGTGGCCCGAGGTCTCGAAGAGCTTCCCCTTCGTCGCGTGCGGGGTGTAGACGAACTCGTAGCCCTCCTCCTCGTGGCGGCGGCGCGAGTAGTCCTCCATGACCCGGCGGATGATGCCGCCCTTGGGGTGGAAGACGGCGAGGCCGGAGCCGATCTGCTCGGGGATGGAGAAGAGGTCGAGCTCGCTGCCCAGCTTGCGGTGGTCGCGCTTCTCGGCCTCGGCGAGGAACTCCAGGTGCGCCTTCAGCTCGTCCTTGGACGGCCAGGCGGTGCCGTAGATGCGCTGGAGCATCGGGTTCTTCTCGCTGCCCCGCCAGTACGCGGCGGCGTTGCGCATCAGCTTGAACGCCGGGATGGCGCGGGTGGTGGGCAGGTGCGGGCCTCGGCAGAGGTCCTTCCAGCACAGGTCGCCGGTCTTGGCGTCCAGGTTGTCGTAGATCGTCAGCTCGCCGGCGCCGACCTCGACGTCCGCCCCGTCGTCGTGCGACGCGGAGCCCTTGAGGCCGATCAGCTCCAGCTTGTACGGCTCGTTCGCCAGCTCCTCGCGGGCGGCGTCGTCGGTGACGACGCGGCGGGAGAAGCGCTGGCCGCGCTTCTGGATCTCCTGCATCTTCTTCTCGACGGCCTTGAGATCCTCGGGCGTGAAGGGCTTCTCCACGTCGAAGTCGTAGTAGAAGCCGTCCCTGACCGGCGGCCCGATGCCCAGCTTGGCCTCGGGGAACAGCTCCTGCACGGCCTGGGCCATGACGTGCGCGGCGGAGTGGCGCAGGATGTTCAGGCCGTCCTCGGAGGAGATCTCGACGGGCTCGACCTTCTCGCCGTCCCGCACCTCGTACGCGAGGTCCTTGAGCTCTCCGGCCACGCGGGCCGCGACGACGGTGCGCTCGCCGGCGAACAGGTCGGCCGCCGTAGTGCCCGTCGTCACCACGCGCTCTTCCCGCTCGGAATCGCGTTGGATGATCACACGGACGTCTGACACCGGTCTCTCCTGCCTGAAGGGCACGCGCGCATCGACTGTTGCGCACGCGATACGAGAGCGATCGTACCGAGCCCGGGGGGAGCTTCGCGAAACGGTTTGCCCGCGCGCGGGTGCCGCCGCCCCGCGCCGGACGCCGTCACTCCCCGCTGCACGCCTCCCCGAAGAAATCCATGTTCTCCTGGAGCGACTTCATCAGCCGGTCCCGCTCGGCCTCGTCGACCGGCACCGGTGCGACGCCCGAGGCGTCCGTGAGCCGGCGGAAGCCGCCGCGGCGCTCCAGCCGGCCCCGGACCCGGATCGGCAGCCCGACGAGGTGGGCGTGCCCGGCGATCCGGTACGCCTCCTCGCCGAGGGCGACACGGACGTAGGGAACCTCCGCGCCCGCGACCACCCTCAGCCGTACGACGCCCTCGCCGCGCGGATCTGACCTGCGCATCCGCACCACGGCGCCGGTGACGCACACCGGGACGGACGGTTCCCGGCGCAGATAGCGGGCCGCCGCCGCACGGAGCGCGGGCAGGTCGCCCGGAGAGAACTCGACCGGCTCGGCGGGGGCGGCGCACCCCTCGGGGACTCCGGCGGCCGGGGCCCACTCGACGGCGATCCTGGCGCCCTGGGTGCCGTGGACCAGGGCGACGATCGCCTCGGTCAGCTCATGGCTGACGCCCGCCTCCACGGCCGTGTCGAAGGCGTCCATGCCGCCGGTGGCGCGCTGGTAGTCGACGGCCTCCCGGGCCGCGTACAGCGCCTGGTGCAGGCGGACGGCGAGCGGGCGCCCGGTACGGACGGGCACGAAGGCGGTGAGGCGGCGGCCGCCGGGGGCGGCGCCGGTCAGGACGCTCTCGAGCGACGCGGCGGCGGGCCCCCGGTGGCGGGCGCCGTAGTAGCCGGCCCGCGCGCGGGCGGCGAGCGCGCCGGCGAGGAGCATCTGCCGGGCGGCGGCGCGCAGCTGTTCCTCCACGGTCCACGGCGCCGCGCCGGCGGGGCCGGTGGGGACGTCGCGCCACCAGCGGATCTCGTCGCTGGGGACGGTGAGGCCGAGCAGGACGTCCCGGGCGGCCGGGGATCCGCTGCGGGAGAGCGCGACGAGGGCCTCGCCGAGCAGGTCGTCGCTGTCGGGGAAGGACCGGTTCTCCGGTACGAGCAGGCTCGTCGCCGCGCCGCCGGGTCCCGGTGGTGTCCAGCGCCCGTACCGTCCGGCGGCCCCGCCGCGGCGCTGCCAGCCGTGCCGGTGCAGCAGCGCGCTCAGCACGGCCGGATCGACGTGTTCCGGGGCCGGGGGTCCGGGCCAGGGGCCCGGTGCCTCGACCGGGTGCGGGCGGACGGGGCGCAGAGGTCCGTCGAGGGGGCGGTGCGTCATGGTCTGCCTCCCGTTCCGACCCGCGTCATGATCTCGCAGAGCGCCCGGTCGTCGAAGATGCGCGAGGTCGGTATCCGCACGGTGGTCTTCCGGCGGCCGGTGACGGGGTGACCGGCCAGGTTGGTCCAGTAGCAGCAGTGCCGCAGGTCGAGGCGGTCGTGACCGGCCCGCAGCCAGTCCTCCTGGGCGCGGGGCACGAGCATCACGACGAGGATCTTGTGCACCGAGACGGGGGTGCGGGCCAGCTTCGCCAGGTGGTCGTTGTCGAGCGTGAAGGAGAAGGCGGGCCCGGGAGGGTTCGGCGGTATCTGGTACGTGCACTTCAGCTGGACCTTGATGGTGACCTCGTCGTCCACGGTGTGCCCGGGGGCGCTGTGGCTGACGTGCCAGTCGATGCCGTTGTCCGGGAACGGCTGGGAGAGGGAGCAGCCCGCCGCGGCCGCCACGGCGTGGAGGTAGCCCACCTGGAGCGTCTCCATGCAGGCGGTGGTCGCCAGGGTGCCGCGACGCGGTGCCGTCCTGTCGGGCAGCAGCCCGCCCCGCTCGGGCTGCGCGAGTGCCATGGCCAACAGCCTTTCCAGCCGGGTGGATCCTTGCCACGGGTCGCTGAACTGCAAAGACCCGTACCTGTGTTGTCTCCTCCCGGCGTACGTCGCAAACAGGGCGGGTATCACCGAAACGGGCAGAGGACGGTGCGTCAGCTGCCGGAGGTGAACGAGGAGTTGTCGCGTATGACGTGCTGGTACGAAGGCCCGCTGGCCGCGTTCGACACGGAGACGACGGGCGTGGACGTCGAGACCGACCGGATCGTGTCGGCCGCCGTCGTCGTCCAGGTCGCGCCGGGTGCCCGGCCGCGGGTGATGCGGTGGCTGGTGAATCCGGGGGTGCCGGTGCCCGCGGGGGCGACGGAGGTGCACGGGCTCACGGACGAGTTCCTGCAGCGCAACGGCCGCTGGCCGTCGCCGGTGATGGACGAGATAGCCCGGGAGCTGGGCGAACAGAGCGCCGCGGGGCGCCCGTTGGTGGTGATGAACGCTCCGTTCGATCTGACGCTGCTGGACCGTGAGCTGCGCCGGCACCGGGCGTCCGGTCTCGACCGCCGGCTCGGCTCCGTGCCGTTGCATGTGCTCGACCCGCGGGTCCTCGACAAGCATCTGGACCGCTACCGCAAGGGCCGCCGTACCCTCACCGATCTGTGCGCGCACTACGGCGTCGAACTGGAGGCCGCTCACGACGCGGCGGCGGACGCGCTGGCGGCGCTCGAGGTGGTGCGGGCGGTGGGGCGTCGTTTCGCGGCGCGTCTGGAGCGGCTCTCGCCCGCCGAACTGCACACGCTGCAGGCTGTGTGGCACGCGGCGCAGGCGCACGGTCTGCAGGCGTGGTTCGCGCGCAGCGGCTCGGAGGAGCTGGTGGACCCGGCGTGGCCGCTGCGTCCGGAGCTCCCGGCCGCGGCGTGAGGCGCGGGCGCGCAAAAAAGCCGGTCCGTCGGTGACGGACCGGCCTTCCCGGTGGGCGATACTGGGTTCGAACCAGTGACCTCTTCGGTGTGAACGAAGCGCTCTCCCACTGAGCTAATCGCCCGGGAACGCACTGAACCATACAGGTCCGGGCGGGTGAGGTTCAAACCGCTTCCAGGTGTTCCCTCAGTCCCCGCCGTCCGGCTCGCATCATCAGCGTGTGGTTGGCCCGGAAGAGGGGCCGTCCCGGTACGGCGAGGCGCCGCAGCAGTGGCTTGGTCACGTCGACCTCCTGGTCGTAGCGGGCCCGGGTGCCCGGCCCCCCGGCGGTGACGGTCCAGCGCGCCCGGCCCTCGATGTCGCCGGTCATGGCGGCCTCCAGGACCCCGGCCTCCGGGTCGCGGCGCGTCTGCCGCGCGGTGAACACCAGGTCGTACGGGAGGAGCGAGCGGATGCGGAGCCGGCCGGTGCGGTCGTCGATCCGGGTGACCTCGCGGACCTGGGGCCACCAGAGCGGATAGTCCTCGGGGCGTTCCAGGGCGGCGTACACGGCGGCGGGCGGGGCGGGCAGCTCCCACAGGGTGCGGAAGCGGTAGTGGGTCCAGTCCATGGGCCGAGTCTGCCGGTCGCGAGGGGGTCCCGGGGCCGGGGGTACGGGCGGGGCAGGGGGTCGGGTGCGGGGGCCGGGTGCGGGTGCCGGGCATCTGAGTACGGGGCTGAGTACGTGCGCTCATGCCGTGCGCCGTGACCGGAACCACACTCCGTCGTATGACGAATATTCCGCCTCCCGCCGAGGAGTTGCGGCTGCTCGACGCCGAGCTGCGGCAACTGGACGGCCGCCGCGCGCAGTTGCTGATACGCCGCGCCTGGCTCGTGGACGTGCTCCGGGCGGCCGCCGCCCCGCCGCCGCAGGCCGCCCCGCTTCCGCAGGCCGGGCCCCACCGGTCGTGGCCGGCGCCCGTCGCCGCCCGCCGGCCCGAGGCGTCGGCGCCGGGCGTACAGAACGTGCTGCTGGTGCTCGGCGGCATTCTGCTGACCGTCGCCGCGATCGCGTTCACGCTGGTCAGCTGGGGCCGGATGGGGATCGCGGGGCGGGCCGTCGTGCTGGCCGCGGTGACACTGGCCGCGCTCGGTGCGCCGGTGGCGCTGCTGCGCCGGGGGCTGCGCTCGACCGCCGAGGCGGTGGCGGCGCTCGGGCTGGCCCTGACGGTGCTCGACGTGTACGCGCTGCACGAGGTCGCGTTCCCCGGCGCGCGGGGCGTCGCGTACGCGGCCGCCGCGTCGGCCGTACTGGCCGCGGTGTGGGCCGGCTACGGGCTGGCCATGGACACGCGGACCGCCTCCGGCCGGGCATCGGGGCCGGTCGGGCTTCCGCTGGGGCTGCCGCTCCCGGCCGCCGCGGCCACGGCGCAGCTCCCGCTGCTCCTGTGGGCGGCCGCGGCCGGTGCGGACGCGCACACGATGACCGTGTCACTGCTGGCGACGGCCGCGTTCGACACGGTTCTGGCGCTCCGGGTGCCGGTGCGGGCGGTGCGGATCGTCGCGGTCACCGGCGCGTACGGGATGGGCGGCTGGGGTGTCCTGGCGGCCGGCCGGCTCTCGTGGGCGGCCCACGGTCCGGGCGAGGCGGCCGGTGCGGCGGCGCTGCTGCTGTTCGCCGCGGCGGTCGCGCTGGCGGCGGCGTGGCGGGGGCCGGAACAGGACGTCGCGGTCGGCAACGCGCTGGCCTGCGCGCTGCTGCTGGTCGTGGCCCTGGGGGGCGTGCCGCGCGCGGTGCTGCCCGGCGAGTGGACCGTTCCGGTGCATCTCGCCCTCGGTGTCGCGCTGTTGGCCGTCGTACGGAGTGCGCTGCCGGCGCCGGTGCGGCGCGGGTCGGTGCTGGCCTCGGTGTGCGTCCAGGTGCTGGCGCTGTCCTGGGCGGTGCCCCTGGTGGCCGCCGCGCTGCTGGGGCCGGTGGGCCTCGTGGAGCACGTCTGGTCCGGCGCTCCCGCGGACGTCCGGGCGGCGGTGACGCCCGGCGGCACGTGGCCGTCGGACATGACCACGGCTCCGCTGGTGCCCGCCGTCGTCGCGGGTGTCCTGGCACTCGCGGGCCGGGGCACGGACCGGCGGCCCGGGGCGGCGGCCGGGGCACTGGCCCTGGCGTGGGCGACGGCGCTCGTGTTCCCGGCGACGCTCGAACTGCCCTACGCGGCGGGGCTGGTGGTGCAGGGGTTGACGACGGTGGCGGTGCTGGCCGTGGCGGTGCGCACGGTGCCGTCGCCGCTCGGTGTCACGGCGGCCGGGCTGGCTCTGGTGACCTCGCTCGGGCTGGCGTTCCTGGCCCTGGCCACGCAGGGGTCGACGCTGGCGGTGCTGGCGGCCCTGACCGTGCTGTTCGCCGGTGCCGCGCGGTGGTCGCCGCCTCTCGCGCCCGGCGGTGCGGCGGCCGGCCTCGCGTACGCCACGGCGCTGGTCTGCGCGGTGGGCGCGTGGGCCGGCTGGGCACCGCAGCACATCGCGCTGCTGGTGCTGGTGGTGCCGGTCGCGGCGGCGCTGCTCGCGGCCCGGACGCGCGACCAGGTGCTCACCGTGACGGTCGAGGTGACGGGCGCAGCCGCTGGTCTGCTCGCGATCGGGCTGTCGGCGCTCGACCCGTCGATGCTGTCGCTGGTCCTCGCCCTGAGCGGTGTGGTCGCCGTGGGCACGGCCGTCCGCGCCGACCGCAGGCGGGTCGGCTACGCCGCCGCCGTGCTGTTCGCGCTGGCCTCCTGGGTGCGCCTGGTCTCCTGGGACGTCGGCTCGCCCGAGGCGTACACGCTGCCGGTGACCGTGCCGGCGCTGCTCATGGGCGCGCTGAGGCGCCGTGAGGACGCGCGGGCGTCGTCCTGGACGGCGTACGGACCGGGTCTCGCGGTCACCCTCGTCCCGAGTCTCCTCGCGGCCTGGGGCGACGCGTACGGGCCGCGGCCGCTGCTGCTGGGCGCGGCTGCCCTGGCGGTCACGCTGGTGGGGGCCCGGCAGCGGCTGCGGGCGCCGCTCGTGCTCGGCGCGACGGTCCTCGCCCTCGACGCCCTGCACGAGCTCGCCCCGTACATCCTCCAGGTGGCCGGTGCGCTCCCCCGCTGGGCGCCTCCCGCACTCGCCGGTCTGCTGCTGCTCGGGCTCGGCGCGACGTACGAGCAGCGGCTGCGGGACGCGAGGCGGATGCGGGAGGCGCTGGGACGGATGCGCTGAGGCAGGCGGGCCCTCCTGGGCGCCGCCGGAGGTCAGGGCATCCGGTCGCCGAGCAGGGCCAGGTTCTCGATGGCGGCGAGGCCGTAGAGGGCCGTGTCGTTGGTGTACACCCAGTCGGCCTCGCTGCCCGGTACCAGGGTGACGGGGCCGCTCACCTTCTCGGTGGTCCAGGGCGCCGACTCCTTGTAGCCGTCGGAGTCGTAGAACTTGTTCCAGGCGCGCCGGGCCAGCTTCTCGTCGCCGGTCCGGACGGCGGCGTACGCGTCGAGGCGCGAGTGGCCCTGGAAGAGGATCAGTGAGCCGAAATCCGAGCCGTAGCGTGCCGCCTGTTCGGTCTTGGAGGCGTTGAAGTAGCGGCAGTAGTCGAGGTAGGCGTCCTTGAACCCCGGGACGTCCACGAGGTCGATGAGTTCGGCGCACAGTTCGCCCAGGCCGAAGACCGCGGACAGGTGTGAGACGGAGACCACGGGCTCGGAGGCGATCGCGAACCTGCCGGTGTCCAGGTCGTAGAGCCCGCTGCCCTGGACGAAGCCGTTGGGCTGGGCGGCGATGGTCTCCATGGTGGAAAGGACGCGTGCCTTGGCCTTCTCCCACTTGGGGCCCTTGCGTTCCCACTCGGTGAGCCAGGCGGAGACGAGGCCGCTCCAGTCGGTGCCGAAGCCGATCGACAGGGCGTGCCGGTCGGGCGTGTACGGCTCCGTGCGGATCTTGCGCAGGGGGTCGAGGGCGAGGAAGGTCTCGTCGGAGTCGACGTTGGCGTGCATGAGGTCGCCGACGCGCTCGTCCGCGGTGAGGAAGTAGTAGTAGCGCCGGTACGTGGTGTTGGCGATGCGCTGCTGCTTGGCGCTGTCGGCGTAGTGCTGCACGCCGTGCCGGGTGCCGAGCCCGGCCCACTTGCCGAGGTGGTAGACGTCGACCTCGCCGGTGTGGCGGGTCATGGTCTCGGCGAAGCGGAAGATGTCGGCGCGGCCCGAGCGGAGGTAGGCCATCCAGAGCCAGATGTCCGGGGAGAGTTCGGAGTTGTCCCAGGCGTATCCGCCGACGTCGTAGCGCCACTGGTGGCGGGCCGGGTCGTAGGAGTGCATGACGTCGCCGTAGTCCCAGAAGCCGTACCAACGGCGCATCTCCACCTGGTCCTTGTAGTAGGCGAAGAGGAAGTCGAGGTGGTCCTCGATCCTCGCCTTGGCGGCGGTGGAGCGGTCGGGTTCGGAGAAGAGGCCGCCGAAGACCCCTGCCTTCACGAGGTGCTTGGGCGGCGCGGCGAGCTGGGGCAGGGTCCGGACGGCCCTGACCTGGTCGGCGAGCTTCTCGGGGGCGGGGGTGGACTCGTTGGCCCAGAAGAGGAGTTCGGAGGTGCGGGCGATGCCGTGCGGGGTGCCGAACCCGGGTTCGTAGTCCTCGTAGGTGATGTTGAGGCCTTCGAGCTGTTCGGCGTAGGTGTCCTGGCCCATGCCGTCGTGGTAGAAGCGCAGGTCCATGGGCTGTGCCTCGGGCGACCAGAGCCAGAGGGTGACCTCGGCCTCGTCGGTCCGCGCGTCGCGGATGTCGAGCTGGGCGGGGTACTTCTCCCAGAAGTCCCGCAGCCCGAAGGAGAGTCCGCCGCTCGCGCCGCCGACGTAGCCGAACCCGGAGGCCCGCTTCCCGCCGCCGGCGCCGATCCAGCCGTGGCCCTTCGTGGTGCGCTTGCGCAGGGTGAAGCCGTCGGAGGAGAGCTGGGAGAGCGTGTAGTCGCCCCATTCGGGGATGTACCGGAGGCGGGTGGTGACCCGCTGGTCCCAGGTGGACGGGTCGGGCAGCTTCTCGCCGGCGAACTGGGCGGCCTGTACGGCGGCTCCGGGGTCGCGGCGCAGACCGGTGACGCCCTTGACGGCCTCCCGCAGCAGCCCGGTGCCCTCGCCGCCGATGCGGATGTGCCGGTCGTATGCCTCGTCGCGCATGGGCACGGTGAAGCGGACGCCGAGGCCGCGGACGAAGTCGCCGCTCGCCTTTCCGGGCTCCTGCTTCCCGTCGAAGGTCACGGTGTGCACCATGCGGAACGACTCGGAGCCCGCGTAGAAGTACAGGCGGACGGAGAACGGCATCCAGCCGCGTCCGCCGTGGCGGTGCTCGCCGTCGATGCGGACGACGGCGCGGACCGGGCCGTCCTGTTCGACCTCGGTCCCGGAGATGTGGCTCTCGAACCGCTCGTACTTCTCGGCGCCCTGGTCACCGTCCTCCAGTTCGCCCTGCCGGATGAGGACCAGACGTCCGTTCCTGGCGATCTCGGTGGAGCCGCGCCTGACCGACTTGACGAGGGCGGAGCCGCTCTTGCCGATCCTCGCGGTGACGACTCCGGTCGATATGTCGATCGAGCCGCTGCGCTCGTCGACGGTGACCTTCCTGTCGGGGGCGGCGGGAGCGCCGGGCGCCAGGGTGAGCTTTCCGCTGCCCGCGCCCGCGCCCACCGCGTGCGCGGTCCACTTGAGGGAGCCGTCCGGCCAGTAGGCGATCGGCCAGGACTGCACGGGTACGTCCTTGCCGTCCGCGGTCGTGAGCGCGAAGGTCTGGTCCTCGTCGTGGGCGCCCTTGGGCCAGGGCACGCCCACGGTGGTGCCGGGGGCGGCGCCGAGGCCGCCGTCCTCCAGCCAGTCCAGGGTCACCGGGTCCTGGCCGGACGCCTCGGTCCCGGTGGCGGCCTGCGCGTTCTTCGGGCCCAGTGCCCAGCTGAACTGTGCGGCGGCGCCTGCGACGGCGGCCGCCTTGAGGAGGGACCTGCGGGGGATGGGGGACATGGCCTTTCCTTTCCGGACGGGGAAGTCAGGGGCATGACAGATCGAGGGGCGGCGCCGGAGCGCCGGCCCGCGGGTGGGGCGCAGAGGGCGGTCAGCGGTGGCGGTGGCGTTCCTCCACGGCGACGGCGGCCGCCGCGACGGCCCCGAGGACGGGGACCGCCAGCGGTGCGGAGAACCAGGCGGAGCAGACCACCACGGCCAGTCCGCCGACGAGCAGGAAGGAACCGGCGGGGTCCACGAGCGTGCGGCGGCCGGCGGCCGCGAGCAGCGAGCGCCACGAGGCGCCCGGCTCCCAGCGGGCCGCCGCGCGCAGTCCGGCCACGGCCAGGCCGATCAGGGCGAGCACCCCCACCGCGCCGACGAGCGGACCGCCGGGCAGACCGGCGCGGACGGCCCGCACGTCCACCCAGACCGCGCCCGCCGCGGCCCAGCCGGCGAGCCCGGCGAGCCATCCGCCGCGCAGGGCGGCGCGGAAGTCGGCGGCGAACGCGCCGAGGCCGCCTCCCTCGTGGGCCGTGTGCCGGCGCAGATGGCGGCTGCCCGCGGCGAACGCGGCGGGGTAGGTGACCAGCGGCAGCGCGGCCACCGTGATCCACACTCCGGTCAGCAGGCACTCGGCGAACAGCGCGAACCTGCCGGCAAGCGGGGACTCCCCCGGCGTGCGGCGCGGCCTTACGGTTGCCTGGCTCATCGCCGCACCTCAGCCCTTCAGTCCGGACGTGGCCATGCCGTCGATCAGATAGCGCTGGAACGCCAGGAAGAAGGCGAGCACGGGCAGCAGCGCGACGAGGGACATGGCGACCATGCCGCCGTAGTCGGCCACGCCCTCCTGGTCGACGAACATCTTCAGGCCGAGGGAGACCGTGTACTTGTCGGGCTCGTTGAGGTAGATCAGCGGGCCCATGAAGTCGTTCCAGGAGTTGATGAAGGTGAAGATCGCGCTGGTGATCAGGGCCGGCCGGCTCAGCGGGAGCACGATCGACCAGTAGATGCGCAGATGCCCGCAGCCGTCGAGGCGGGCCGCCTCGTCGAGTTCCCGGGGGAGGTTGCGCATGAACTGCATCATCAGGAAGACGAAGAACGCCTCGGTGGCGAGGTACTTGCCGAGCAGCAGGGGTGTGTACGAGTTGATCAGGTCCATGTTGCGGAACAGCACGTACTGCGGGATGAGCAGCACGTGGTAGGGCAGCAGCAGGGTGCCGATCATCAGCGTGAACAGCAGGTTGCGGCCCGCGAACCTGATCTTCGCGAAGGCGTACGCGGTCAGTGAGCAGGACAGCAGGATGCCGGCCACGGAGCCGACGGCGAGGAACAGCGAGTTGAGGAAGAACGTGGAGACGGAGATGTCCGCGATGCCCTCGGTCAGGCGGGCGTAGTTGGACGTGATCGGGGAGCCGGGGAACAGGTCCAGGCTGCCGACGATGTCCTCGCTCTTCTTGAACGAGCCGCCGACGACCCAGATCACCGGATAGAGGATGACGGCGAGGAGGGCGAGGGAGCCCAGGTGCCAGGCGAGCGATCCGGGCAGCCCGCGGCGGAGGCCACCGCCGGACTTGGTGGACGGGGTCTGTGCGACGTCGGTGACCTGCGCGCTCATCAGGCGCCCTCCTCGTAGTGCACCCAGCGCTTCTGGGACCAGAACAGCACCGCCGTCACCAGGGCGACCGCGACGAGCAGCATCCAGGCCATGGCGGAGGCCAGGCCCATCCGGCTGTTCTCGAAGCCCTGGACGTAGAGGTAGCAGGTGTAGACCATGGAGCCGTCCGCGGGACCGCAGGCGTTGCCTCCCGCCCCGCCGCCCACGATGTACGCCGAGCTGAAGATCTGGAAGGAGTGGATGGTCTCCAGCAGGACGTTGAAGAAGAGGACGGGGGAGATCATCGGCAGGGTGATGTTCCAGAACTGCCGCAGCTTCCCCGCGCCGTCGACCTGCGCCGCCTCGTACAGTTCGCGCGGGACCTGCTTGAGGCCGGCGAGGAAGATGACCATGGGGGCGCCGAACTGCCAGACGGTGAGCGCCACCAGGCTGTAGAGGATCATGTCGGGGTCGCCGGTCCAGCCCCCGGCGTCCACGCCGAACAGCTTCTGCGTCCGGTCGACGATCGCGTCGTCCGAGAAGATCGCCTTCCAGACGATGGCGACGGAGACGCTCGCCCCGATCAGCGAGGGTGCGTAGAAGGCGGCCCGGTAGAAGGCCTGCCCGCGCCGCTTCTGGGCGAGCAGCAGGGCCACCGCGAGCGCCGCGATCAGTTTGACCGGCGTGCCGACGACGACGTACCACATCGTCACCCGTACCGAGTGGCGCCAGCGGGGGTCGCCGAACATCTCCGAGAAGTTGTCGAGACCGATCCACCGGGGCGCGTCGAAGAGGTTGTAGTCGGTGAACGCGAAATAGAGGGAGGCGATCATGGGCTCGGCGGTGAGCAGCAGGAACCCGGCGATCCAGGGGGACATGAAGAGGTAGCCGGCCAGGTTCTCCCGGCGGCCCCGCCGCTTGAGGGCGGCGGGGCGCGGGGAGTCCACCGGACCGTGCCGCGGCTCGGAGCCCCTGGCCGGGGCCTCCGTCGCGGGGGCGTGTGTCACGGTGGTTCCCATCAGCCGGCGAGAGCCGTCTTCGACTCGGTGAAGAACTGCTTGGTCGCGTCGTCCACCGACCGCTTGCCCAGCGCGAGTTCCTCGGCGATGCGCAGGAAGGCGGCCTCGCAGATGTCGGCGCCGTTCGGGTGCGGGGTGATGGTCTCCAGAACGCCCGCCTTCACCAGGGACTCCTCGTAGGCGGCGATGCCCTTGTCGACCTCGTCCGCCGGCTGGTACGCGTCGTACTGCGCCCGCGTGGCCGGGACACCGCGGTCGTAGCCCATGATCTTGGCGACCTCGGGGTCGTGCACCATGAAGTCGATGAACTGAGCGACCTCCTCGGGGTGCTCGGTGCGCTTGGAGGCGCTGAGCATCAGGGAACCGAGGTACTGGCCGGTCTTCTCGCCGTCGGTGGTCGGGATCGGGGCGAGGCCGTACTCGCTCTTCCCCTCGGCGGTGTAGCGGACGGTGAAGTTGTCCCAGGTGAACTCGGAGCCGGCGAGTTCGGCGGAGACCGCGGACTTGGGCTTGACCTGGGCGACCTTCTTCGGGTCGGCGTAAAGCCCCTCCTCGACACCCTTCTTGGCCTTGGTCCACCAGTCCTCGAGATCGGCCTCGGTGAAACCGAGCCCCTTCTCGGTGAAGAACGCCTTGCCGTTCTGGCGCAGGTACAGGTCGTAGAGGTACATGACGCCGTACATGCCGCTGTCCCCGGCGCGACCCGCCCTGTCCCGGATCCTCTTCATCGCCGCGTCGAAGTCGTCCCACGTCCAGCCCTGTTCCGGCTTCACGCCCGCCTTTGTCCAGACGTGCTTGTCGATGACCAGGGCCATCGAGTTCGAACCGACGGGAACGCCGAGGAGTTTGCCGTCGACCACGCCGAACTTCTCCAGATCCGCCCGGAATCCGTCCATGGAAAGGTTGCCGGCCTTCACCTGCTCGTCGAGGTCGAGCAGGACATTCTTCGCGTCGTATTTCCGGAGGAATCCGATGGCATTCTGGAAGACGTCGGGCGGATTCCCGCCGGAAGCCTGGGTGTTGAACTTCTTCCAGAAGTCCGTGTACGGCTGGAAGTCCGTCTTCACCTTGATCTTCGGGTACTTCTTCTCGAAGAGCGCGATGGTCCGGTTGATCCGCTCGGCCCGGTCGTCCGCGCCCCACCATGAATAACGGATCGTCACCGTCCCGTCCCCGGAGCCGCTGTCGCCGCCACAGCCCGTCGTGGCGGCGAGCCCCAGCGTGGCCAGCGAGGCTCCGGCCGCTTTGAGGATCGTTCGCCTCTCGACACTTCTGTTCTCTGCCATAGTCAGGCCCTCCCCGCGACGTGCAGGCCGCCGTCATGAATCGTTTCAAGTAAGCGCTTGCTGGCACAAGGTACGGAGGCCCTCCGGGCACGTCAATGATTCGGACAGGAATTCATGTGTTGCGGTTCGGCAGCACCTCACCGCGGCCGGGACTCCCGTCGGCCCTCCGCGCCCGACCGTGCAGGTCGGGCGCGGAGGACCGACGGGCCGAACGGACCGGGCCGGTGCCGGCGATCGGCCGGGTGAGGTGTGGCGGGACGCGGCGGGACGTCACGTGGCGTGACGGAGCGTGGCAATGGGGGCGCGTCCCGAGCGAAGCCCCGGGCGGCGACGGAGCACCCTGCGTGGCACTCTCCGGAACGGCCCCGGGCCTGACCGGCGGTGACGGTGAGCGGCCCGGGACAATGACGAAGGCGGCCCGCTCCACCATGTGGTGGAGGGGGCCGCCTGTCGCGGGCGTGGGCGATACTGGGTTCGAACCAGTGACCTCTTCGGTGTGAACGAAGCGCTCTCCCACTGAGCTAATCGCCCGGGCGCAGAGAGAACATTACCCCATGTCAGACGGTGGTCCGGACCGGATGTCAGACCGCGGTGCGGGCCGGACGCCGAGGGCGGCCGCGGACCGGCGCCGGGCGGTCGCGGGCAGCGCACCGCCGAAGCACGGCGGCGCCGGCAGGGCGCGGCGGCGCGGACAGGACGCGGCCGGCCGGACCGCGGTCCGCCGGGACGCCCGCCCGGTCATTCCTTGATCCGCCACGGCATCTCGAAGCCGAAGCGCCACACGTAGACGCTCACGCCGACCGCGGCGATCACCAGGCCGACGGACGTGAGGATGATGTTGCGGCGCCGGACCGTGGGGTCGAGCGCGCGCTGTGTCGCCTCGGTGACCTTGCGTTTCGTCCAGCGCAGCACCAGCTGGGCCCAGACGAACTCGGTCCCCCAGATCGCCATGCCGCCGAAGATCACCAGCCAGCCGGGCCCCGGCAGCGGAAGCATCACCACGCCCGCCGCCACGACCGCGAGGCCGACGACGAAGACGCCCACCTGCCAGCTCAGGTGCAGGGCCCGCCGGGCCTTGATGAATTCCGGCGCCCGCGAACCGAGCGCCGGCTCCGCCTTCGTTCCACCGGTGGCCAAGTCGGCCACAACCGGCTCGTCACTCCCCGTATTCATGGATCCCAACCCTACCCGAGAGAAACCAGTCACCGGAATGGTGGTACCTCGCGAACGCCCTCTCGGCCGGACGAGCGACCTAAAGACACGCAAAACACGCAGAGGGGTTTACAACGGCACCGTAGGTGGCATGTCGATTTCGCCGACGTGCGAATCCCCGAGCGCACACTGAGCGAAAGGCCCTGGCGCTTATGAACACCACGGTCAGCTGCGAGCTGCACCTGCGCCTCGTTGTGTCGAGCGAGTCCTCACTGCCTGTTCCCGCAGGACTGCGGTATGACACGGCCGATCCCTACGCCGTGCACGCCACCTTCCACACCGGAGCCGAGGAAACCGTCGAGTGGGTGTTCGCCCGCGACCTCCTCGCCGAGGGCCTGCACCGGCCCACCGGTACCGGCGACGTCCGAGTCTGGCCGTCCCGGAGTCATGGTCAGGGAGTCGTCTGCATCGCCCTGAGTTCTCCCGAGGGCGAGGCACTGCTCGAGGCCCCGGCGCGGGCCCTGGAGTCGTTCCTGAAGCGGACGGACGCCGCCGTGCCCCCCGGCACGGAGCACCGCCATTTCGATCTCGACACCGAGCTGTCACACATCCTGGCCGAGAGTTAGCGAGGCCCCTCCAAGCCGCCCGGCGCCGTCCACTCGGGGAGACGGCTCGGGCTCAGACAACCGCACAGAACAGGACCCACCGGCGCTGTGGCCGCGGAACTCCGCGGAGGCGGCGCCGGTGGGTCCTTCTCGCGCCCTGGCCCGGCGCTGCCGGTCACCCGCCGGGGTCCGTGCTTCGTGTGCGCGCCGGGCCCCGGCCGGGCCCCGTCCGGCCCCCGACGGGGACCGCGCCCGGCCGTCCGCGCCGTGGAGCCACTACCATCGGCCAGCACCGGGCGGGCGCCGGCCCGACCCCCAGGCCAGGGAGCGAAACGTGCTGATCACCCACGACACCCGGTGCGCCCTCGACACCGTGGTCGATCTGGTGAACACCGCACCGGAGGACGACACTGCGGACGGGCTCACCACGCTCGCGTCCCTCGAGGACTTCGTACGCAATCACCAGGTCAGCGATGTCGGTGTGCTGTCGCAGCGCGATCTGGCGGCCGTACGAGCGGTGCGCGGGCGGTTCGCCGGGATCTTCGCGGCCGCCGACACGCGCGCCGCCGCGCTGGTCATCAACGACCTGGTCGCCGCCGCCGGGACCACGCCCCGGCTCACCGACCACGACGGCTACGACTGGCATGTGCACTACTTCGCGCCCGGTGCCTCCGTCGCGGATCACCTCGCCGCCGACTGCGGGATGGCACTGGCGTTCTTCGTGGTGGCGGGCGAGCAGGAACGGCTGCGGCGCTGTGAGGCGCCGGACTGCCGGCGCGCCTTCGTCGACCTGTCCCGCAACCGCTCGCGGCGCTACTGCGACAGCCGCACCTGCGGCAACCGGCTGCACGTGGCGGCGTACCGGGCGCGGCGGAAGGAGGCGGCGGGCTGACGAAGCCCGCGGCGGGTGACGCCGGGGGCTTCGCATACGGCTCAGAGCAGCAGCAGGTCGTGCAGCGAAGCGATGAGCAGCAGACAGCCGATTACCGCAAGGAAGATCATCAGCGGTGGCTGGGAGAGCGCGAAGAGACAACCCCGTCGCTCCTCGGGAGGGGCGGCGGTTTCGCTCTGTGTTGTGTCCAGCATCTCGCGGCGATGATGACTCAGCGTGGGCCCGCCTCGCGATCAACACGCCCGGAGTGACCGGTAGTTCACCAAGATCCGCTGCGGGCACGAGCGAACGTGATCATTTACCCGCCGTCGCGTGATCTGCTGTGTCGTTTCAGCGCGTCATATGCCGGAGTGCCTCACGGACGCGTGGACGGACGTGCGGACGTGCGGACGGGGCGGCGTGCAGACGGTGCGGACGAGGCGGCCTCACTGTCTGCACGCCGCGCGTCCGGGCCGTCGGTCTCATATGCCGTGCTTCTTCAGGATGGCCTCGATGTCACTGAAGTCGTCCGCGCCCTGGGAGGAGCGGGGCTCGGCCCCGGGGCGGCGGGTGGCCGGGCGCGCAGCGGGCTCCAGGGCGGACGCCGGGGCCCCGGGCGCGGCGGCCTCGCGCTGAGCGGCCCGCGCCGCCCTGCGCTCCTTGCGGGTCCCTCCACCGCGCCGCTCCACCGCCCTGGTGATCATGAAGAGCAGCCAGGCGCAGCCGAGCACGGCGAAGCCCGCCCAGGCGGTGGGGCTGAAAGCGGTGTCCGCCAGCCAGCCGACGATGCCCGTCATGACCAGCCCGACGGGTACGAGGGCATAGGCGGCGACGCGCGCCGCGGCGAGGAAACGCTTGCGGTAGGCCGTGACCGCGGCGATGCCCAGGCCGGCCGCGGAGACGGCGGAACAGACGGTCTCGGCAATCATCCGGTCCTCCAGGCAGGTGCTCGGTCGGGCGGGGTGGTTCGTCCCTTCCATCCTGCACCGCCGCACCTGCGGTGTGCCACGCCCCCGGGCAGACCTCAGGGAGATCTCCGGGTCGCCGTCCTCCCGGAGTCCCGGTCCGCGCCTCCCGGCGGTGAGCGCGACGGGGGCACGGCGAGGGCGGGGCGGGGGCGGGACGGTCCCGTTTGGGGCGTCCGGCCAGGGCCTGGAAGACTGTGACCATGAGCGACTCCTCCCCCGCCCGCGCCGTCCCCGTCCTCGACGTGTGGTGCGAGCTGCAGTGCCCGGACTGCCATGGCGCCCTCGACGATCTGCGCGCCCTGCGCGCACGCTACGGCGACCGGCTGGAGCTGCGGCTGCGGCACTTCCCGCTGGAGAAGCACCAGCACGCCTTCGCCGCCGCCCAGGCCGCCGAGGAGGCCGCGGAGCAGGGCAAGGGCTGGCCGTACGCGGAGGCGGTGCTCGCCAGGACGGAGGAGCTGGCCCGCCGGGGAGAGCCCCTGCTGGTCGAGGTGGCCAGGGAACTGGGCCTGGACGCCGAGGAGTTCGACACCGCCCTGATCGACGGACGGCACATCCTCATCGTGGACGCCGATCAGGCCGAGGGCAAGGCGATCGGCGTGACCGGCACCCCGACGTACGTCATCGGAGGCGAGCGCCTGGACGGCGGCAAGAGCCAGGCGGGACTGCGCGAGCGCATCGAGGAGATCGCGGACCGCCTGCTGGCGACCGCCCAGGAGGCCTGAGCCACCGCACCACGGATCCGCTGCACCACCACAGCACCGCGTCACCGCGCTGGGCCGTACACCTGGAGCAGCGGCTTGTAGTAGGCGTGCCGCGTGGTCTCGTAGCCGAGCGACTCGTAGAGCCGCTCGGCCGCCGTGTTGCCCGCGAAGACGTTGAGGCCGAGCAGGCGGCGGCCGGCGGCGATCGCCTGGGCTTCGGCCAGCAGCATCAGCGTGCGGCCGTGCCCGCGGCCGCGGTGGGCCGGGTCGGCCTCGACGTCGAAGACGTAGGCGCGGTCCTCGCGCAGCGCGAGCCAGAGGATGCCGACCTTCTCCCCCTCGTGCTCCACCACGCTGAAGACCATGTTCTCGGTGTCCGGCCCCTGCGGCAGCAGCGTCTCGTGGTCCCGTCGCGCCTTGGCGCGGGCGGCGGCCTCGGGCACCCCCCGCTCCATCCAGGTGCGGGCGTACCGCTCCGACTCGTGGGCGTGCCAGGCCTCGTACTCGTCGTCTGTCATGGGCCGCGCGCGGCTGCCGTCGGGCAGGCCGGGCGCGGTGTCGCCGAGCCGCTTGGTCATGCCGCGGTTGCGCAGGACGTAGCCGAGCACCTGCGCGAGCCGGGTGCCCGCCTCGGCGTCGGCGTCCGCCACGACGTCGACGCCCGCCTCGATCTGCCGGCAGCCCCAGCCGCGCGCCACCTCCTCCGCGGCGAGCGCGGCCACCGTGCCACGGCCGCGCCGGCGGTCGGGCACGTCGATGCGCAGCTCGTGGATCACGGCCACCGAGTCGCCGAGGGCGGCGGAGGTACCGAGGTGTATGACGCCGACGGGGCGGCTGTTCACGCACACCTGGTAGTGGCGCGAGCGCGTTCCGTCGGCGGCGGACTGAAGCGGCTCGGTCGGCCGCAGGGTGGTGGTCATCAGGGGTGTTGTACCCGTCCGACGGCGCCCCGTCATCCCGGTATTCCGGATCCCGGCAATCCGGATCACGGGGCTCCGGCTCCGGGGATCCGGCGCCCACCGAGAGTCCGGGCCCTCGGCGCCGCCGGAGCGGCCTCGAAGCGTCTACGGGTCGAGGTCGTGGCCCGCGTGCTCGTCGAAGACGCGCATGGCCTTGGCGGTCACCGGGCCCGGCGCGCCCGGCAGTTCGCGTCCGTCGACGCGGTGGACGCCCTGCACGTCGCGCAGCGTGGACGTGAGGAAGACCTCCTCGGCGCGCTCCAGGACGTCCAGTGGCAGGTCGGTCTCCTTGGCGCCGGTCCACTCGACGGTGAGCGCCCTGGTGATGCCCGCGAGGCAGCCGGAGGCGACGGGCGGGGTGTGGATCTCGCCGTCGAGGACGACGAAGACGTTCGATCCGGTGCCCTCGCACAGGTCGCCGACCGTGTTCGCGAACAGTGCCTCGGTGGCGCCCTGTTCGCGCGCGCGGGCCAGGGCCACGACGTTCTCCGCGTAGGAGGTGGTCTTCAGGCCGGTGAGGGCGCCTCGCTCGTTGCGGGTCCACGGCACGGTGATCACCGCCGTGGAGTCGGGACGGCGGTCGGTCGCCCCGAGGGCGACCACGAGGGTGGGGCCCTGCTCGCCCCGGTCGGATCCGAGCGGGCCGTGGCCGCCGGTGTACGTGATCCGCAGCCGGCCGAGCGGCATCGGGTTGGCGTCCAGGACGGCGGCGCAGGCGCGGCGCACCTCGTCGAGGTCGGGGTCGGGCAGCCCGAGGCCGCGGGCCGAGCGGGTCAGCCGGTCCAGGTGGCGGGTGAGCGCGAACGTCCGCCCCTCGGCCGCCTTGACCGTCTCGAAGATGCCGTCGCCCACGGTCAGCCCGTGGTCGAGGACGGAGACACGGGCGGAACCGATGTCCTGCAGTCCGCCGTCGAGCCAGATCTTCACGTGCGGTTTCCTCCACTCGCCCAGTGCGTGTCCTCGTACTCTCCCGACGCTATCGCGAGGAGCCGGGATGCCTTCAGTTCGGTCTCCCGCCACTCCCCCTCGGGGTCGGAGCCCCAGGTGATGCCGGCGCCCGCGCCGAAGCGCAGGGCCCCCTCGGCGCGGTCGATCCAGAAGGTGCGGATGCCGACGGCCAGCTCACCGGTGCCGCGGTCGGCGTCCACCCAGCCGACGCCCCCGCAGTAGGGGCCGCGGGGTGTGGTCTCCAGGGCGTCGATGATCCGCAGGGCGCTCTCCTTGGGCGCGCCGGTGACGGAGCCGGGCGGGAAGGAGGCGGCGAGCAGTTCCGGCCAGCCCGCGCCCTCGCGCAGCTCCCCCCGGACGGTGGAGACGAGGTGGACGAGCCCGGGGTGCTTCTCGACGACGCACAGGTCGGGCACGGTGACGCTGCCGGTGGCGCAGACGCGGCCGAGGTCGTTGCGGACGAGGTCCACGATCATCACGTTCTCGGCGTGGTCCTTCTCCAGCAGCTCCCCCTCGGTGGGGGCGGTGCCCTTGATGGGCCCGGACTCGACGGTCCCGCCGGCGCGCCGCAGGAACAGCTCCGGGGACGCGGTGGCGATCTCGACGCCGTGGCCGGGGAGGCGAATCGTTCCTGCGTAGGGGGCGGGGTTGCCGCGCGCCAGCAGCGCGGTGAGCGCGTCCACGTCCGCGCCGGCCGCGACGGGCGCGGACAGCACCCGGCAGAGGTTCGCCTGGTAGACGTCGCCCGCCGCGATGTGCTCGCGGATGCGGCGGACCCCCGCCGTGTACGCGGCGCGGTCGAGGGACGTCGTCCAGTCCCCGGTGGCGGGGCCGCGCCAGGCGCCGGGCACCGGAGCGGGCACGGGCTCGGGGCGGACATCCCGGAAGCGGGCGCAGGTCAGCGACCCCTCGAAGTCGGCGCAGACGGCCCAGAACCCGGTGGAGTCCAGGGCCGCGGGGTCGCTGGTGACGTCGAGGAGTCCGGTCGCGACGAGGCCGCCGAAGCGGGCGAGAGGGGGTAGCTCGGGCACACGGCGAGTGTAGGACGGGTGACCTGCGCGGCGACCCGGCCGCGTCGCCGCGCGGGCACACCGCAGCACGCTGCACAAACGCGTTTTTGTACTGGCCCCGGAATCCGCTAGAGTTCAACACGTCGCCGGGACGCGCAAGCGCACCGGAAACGGCACGCGGACGTAGCTCAGTTGGTAGAGCGCAACCTTGCCAAGGTTGAGGTCGCCAGTTCGAACCTGGTCGTCCGCTCGCTGGAAGTGGGGGATCTTCCCGAACCCCCGCACTCCTGGTGGAGTGGCCGAGAGGCGAGGCAACGGCCTGCAAAGCCGTCTACACGGGTTCAAATCCCGTCTCCACCTCCAAGGACGATTAGCTCAGCGGGAGAGCGCTTCCCTGACACGGAAGAGGTCACTGGTTCAATCCCAGTATCGTCCACTGGTCCGCAAGGACTTCGATCCGCGAGGATCCCCGCGCGATTAGCTCAGCGGGAGAGCGCTTCCCTGACACGGAAGAGGTCACTGGTTCAATCCCAGTATCGCGCACGCACCACGCAGCACCACGGGTCCGGTTCGCCGGGCTCCTGTCCCGCGCGATTAGCTCAGCGGGAGAGCGCTTCCCTGACACGGAAGAGGTCACTGGTTCAATCCCAGTATCGCGCACAGTCCGAAGCCCCCGGCCGTCTCGTACGGCCGGGGGTTTCGTGTGTCAGGACGAGAAGAGCATGTGCCCGAAGCTCTTGTGGCGCTGGTGACCGCCGTAGTGACCGCCATGACCGCCGTGGCCGCCGTGCTGCGGGGCGCCCCAGGCGGGCGCGGACGGATAGGCCTGCGGAGCGGACGGGGGCGGCGGGGCGGGCTGCTGCCACTGGGACTCGAGGCGCGTCAGCGACTCCAGCTCGCCGTAGTCGAGAAAGATCCCGCGGCAGCCGCTGCACTGCTCGATCTGTACGCCGTTGCGGTTGTAGGTGTGCATCGGCGCATGGCACTTCGGACACTGCATGCTCGGCTCAACTCCTCGCCGTTCGGTACTGCTTCCGCCAGGACAGACACTGTCCGGCCTCGGACGGTTGCACCTTACGTCGGACCACCCCGCGGCGACTCGTCCGGGGCGGGGTCCATCCGGTCGCAGGCGTCGACGACGGCCTGCTGGACCTCGTCCAACGGGCGCCCCGCCGCGGCGCACTTGGCGATCGCGAGCGCGGCGGTCTGCACCGTCAGGGCGCGCGCGGCCACGTCCAGGGCGGGCCAGGGGTCGCCGTCCGCCGGGACGGCGGGGCCCGCGCCGTCCCGGTAGGCGGTCAGGAAGCGGAGCCACTCCCCGGCGGGCAGCAGACCGCAGGCGTACCAGGCGGCCGGGCGGGCCAGATCCCAGGCCGGCACACCGGCGCCCAGGTCGTCCACGTCGATGAGCAGCCACGCCCCCGCGGCCGGCGCGCCGGGGCCGGGCACCGGGGCGTCCCCGGGGCGGCGCACCAGCTGTCCCAGGTGCAGGTCGCCGTGGCACAGGGCGCGGGGCCCGGCCGGCATCGGGGCCTCGGCGCGCGCCCAGCCGGGCAGCCGCGACCAGGCCCGCAGCACCGGGGCCGCGGCGGGGTGCGGGCCCGCCGCGCGCAGCCGGGTGATCGCGCGGGCCGCCTTGACGGGGCCACGCATGGGCGGCAGTCCGTCAGGCACGGGCGTTCGGTGCAGCCGGGCCAGGAGGGCGCCGACGGCCTCCCAGGGGGCGGCCTCGGGGTCGTCGGGGTCGACGGGGGCGCCGTACGGCCAGAAGGTGACGAGGCGCCCGTGCAGGCCGACGGGCGCCCTACGGATCGGGGCGAGCAGGGTGTCCCCGAGCGCGGGGTCTGCGGCCACGGCGAGACGCCGGGTCAGTGCGGCGGGGTCGGTGCCGGGCGCGTGGGCCTTGGCGACGGTGCCGTCGTGCCGTACGACCGTGCCGTCCGGCCGCTCGGCGAGCACCGTGTCGGCGTGCGCGCAGCGGCCGCCGTCCGGGTGGGCCTCCCCCCGCGCCCGCGCGGTCAGTACGGGCACCAGCGCCTCGACGGTCAACACCGCTCCCGGGTCCGCGTCACGTGTACAGATGCGCCTACGACCCTACGCGGCCGATGCCCTCGAGCCGCCCGTGGGCGGACATGCACGTGCCCGCGCAGCTCCCCAGCTGCGCGGGCACGTGCGCCGTCCGCCGCACCCCCGTCCCCACGGGGTTTCATGGCCGGATGTCCCCGCCCGGACCGCTCATCCGGGCCCGGGGCGCCGCTCAGCGCCCCAGCATCACGCCCACGGACGACGCCTGTGTGACCACTGCTTCCCAGCCGCCGAAGACGACCACGAACAGGGCCGCCAGGGGAAGGACCATCGCGGTCGCCACCAGGGGGTGGCGGCTGCCCGTACGGCGTACGCCTTGCGTCCCTGCGTGCGGATCATCGTCCGCTGTGCCGCGTGAGCCATGGTCCTCTCCTGACCGAGTCTCTGTCGTGTCGGGCAGCGGCGGGTGTCTGACCTCGGGGGACGAGTGCTGCCACCCGCCGCTCGACCTCAAATCTAGGCGTGCGAAGGCTGCCGGGCGTCATGCCCTCGTACCGATTGCCGGGCCTCCCGGAGGATGAGCGATGACCTGGCGAGTACTCCCCTGGGTGGAGAAACGGGCCCGGTCCTCAGGGTCTTCCCGGAGGGGGAGGTCCGGTGTGCGCCGTCCGTTCCGCGCCGTCCTCGGCCGGGCCGCCGGGCCCTTGGGCGCTCCGGGTGACTTCGCTCACTTCCACGGCGCCGGGAGGTACGGCTCCGCCCCCTCCCCGGCCCGGCCGGGCCTCCCCCGCGCCGTGGGGGTCCGGCCCGCCCCCGGGCACAACGTCCCGCTCCCCCCGTTCGTCCGCCTCCACCCCAACCACCCTGCGCGGTGCGCCGGTTGAGGACACCTGCACCCCCAAGGCGCAGGGCAGGCAAGGACCCTGACCGTTCTTCACGTACGCCGCCGGACGCGGACAATCGATCGGGTCGTGAGGGCGCGGCCTCTGCGCGCACCCGGCCGTGGAAACGTAAGCTGTGGCTCGTCAAACGGACCGGGCAGCGGGGATGGACATGGCGATGATGCGCCTGAGGCGCGAGGACCCGCGTGTCGTCGGCTCGTTCAGGCTTCACCGACGGCTCGGCGCGGGCGGCATGGGCGTGGTCTACCTGGGCTCCGACCGGCGTGGCCAGCGGGTCGCGCTCAAGGTGATCCGGCCCGACCTGGCGGAGGACCAGGAGTTCCGCTCGCGCTTCGCGCGGGAGGTGTCGGCGGCCCGGCGGATCAGGGGCGGGTGCACGGCCCGGCTCGTCGCCGCCGATCTGGAGGCGGACCGGCCGTGGTTCGCCACGCAGTACGTTCCCGGGCCCTCGCTGCACGACAAGGTCGCCGAGGAGGGCCCACTGGCGGCGGCCGACGTCGCCGCGGTCGGAGCGGCCCTCTCGGAGGGGCTCGTCGCGGTGCACGAGGCCGGTGTCGTCCACCGGGACCTCAAGCCCTCCAACATCCTGCTGTCCCCCAAGGGGCCGCGCATCATCGACTTCGGCATCGCGTGGGCGACCGGCGCCTCGACCCTCACCCACGTCGGTACGGCCGTCGGGTCGCCCGGGTTCCTGGCGCCCGAGCAGGTGCGCGGCGCCGCGGTCACCCCGGCCACGGACGTGTTCGCGCTCGGGGCGACACTCGCGTACGCGGCCACCTCGGACTCCCCCTTCGGACACGGCAGTTCGGAGGTGATGCTGTACCGGGTGGTGCACGAGGAGGCGCAGTTGAACGGCGTCCCCGACGCCCTGGCGCCGTTGGTGCGCGCCTGTCTGGCCAAGGACCCCGAGGAGCGGCCCAGCACGCTCCAGCTGTCGCTGCGGCTGAAGGAGATCGCCGCCCGCGAGGCGCAGGGGCTCACGGACGTGCGGCCGCCCGGGCCGCGCACCGACCCGGACCGGCCGACCGGACGCCTCGCCGAGCAGTACGCCGAGCAGCGCACCCAGCGGCGTCCGGCGCAGGGTGCTCCCTCTCCCCGGACGGGCGGCGGTTCCCGCTCCGGCGCGCGTCCGGCCCCGGCACGCAACACCACGCGCTCCGGTGGCAGGCCCGCGCCGCGCAGCGGTACGGGGCGCCCTGGCCCCCGGCCCACCGGTACGGGGCGGCGGCCGGCCAACCCGCGGCTGCTGCGCCAGCGGCTGTTCGTGTTCATCGTGGTCACGCTGCTGGTCGCGCTCGGCATCGCGGCGGCCCAGGGCTGCCAGGGGCCGGCGCGCGGTCTCGACGACGGCGGCGGGCGTGAGGGCGTACGGCAGGAGCAGGGCTACGCTCCGCTCACCGGCGAGGACATGATGGCCCAGCGGTACTGGAGCGAGCTGAGCGGCGAGGAGTAGTCCTCCGCCCCGGCCCGCGCCCGGTCGTCCCGGGCGGCTCGGGCACGCTGCCCGGTCCCGGGCCGGTTCGGGCCCGCCGCTCCCGGGATCAGGACCGCCGCTCCGTGCCGGGGCGGGCCCCCGCTCCATGCCGGGGCGGGCCCCCGCTCCATGCCGGGGCGGGCCCCCGCTCCATGCCGGGGCGGGCCCGCGGCTCCGTGCCGGGCTCGGCCCGCCGCCACACCCCGGGACGGCTCAGGCCGTGGGCCGGCCCGCGGTCACCGCGTAGAAGGCGACGGCGGCCGCCGCGCCGACGTTCAGGGAGTCGACGCCGTGGGCCATCGGGATGCGGACCCAGGTGTCCGCCGCGCCGAGGGCCCGCCGGGTGAGCCCGTCGCCCTCGGCGCCGAGCATCAGCGCGACCCGGTCCATCCGGTGCGCGGCCACCTCGTCCAGCGAGACCGCCTTCTCGTCCGGCGTCAGCGCGAACAGGGCGAACC
The DNA here is from genome assembly GCF_042956125.1 of Streptomyces sp. NPDC008313. Classification (NCBI taxonomy): domain Bacteria; kingdom Bacillati; phylum Actinomycetota; class Actinomycetes; order Kitasatosporales; family Streptomycetaceae; genus Streptomyces; species Streptomyces sp. NPDC008313. The sequence continues at coordinate 259,126 of NZ_JBIBFR010000002.1, read as the reverse complement.
CGGCGTCGCGGACCGACTCCAGGCTCCGCGGCCAGGCGTCGAGGCGCGCGTACGGCACGGAGAAGACGGCGCCCATGGAGACCTTCACGGAGCGGCGGTACAGCGGGTCCGCGCAGTCCGGTGAGAGCAGCACGGCGTCCATGCCGAGGGCGGCGGCCGAGCGGAAGATCGCGCCGATGTTGGTGTGGTCGTTGACCGCTTCCATGACGGCCACCCGGCGTGCCGTCCGCAGCAGTTCGGGAGCCGTCGGCAGCGGCCTGCGCTGCATGGAGGCGAGGGCGCCGCGGTGCACGTGGTAGCCGGTGACCCGTTCGGCGAGAACCGGGTCGACCACGTACACCGGGGCCGCGAGCCCGTCGATCATGTCGCGCATGACGTCGACCCACTTGGCGGAGAGCAGCATCGAGCGCATGGCGTAACCCGCGTCCGCGGCCCGTCTGATGACCTTCTCGCCCTCGGCGATGAACAGTCCCTCGGCGGGCTCGCGCCTGCGGCGCAGCTCGACGTCGGTCAGGCCCGTGTAGTCGTGCAGACGCGGGTCGTCGGGGTCCTCGATGGTGATGAGCTCGGCCACGGGTGTGCTGCCTCGTCCTGGGTCTGGTGGTCCTGTGATCCTGTGCTGCGCGGGGTGGCCGGGGCGCCGGTGGTCACGCCGGGGCGTGCGGGCCCACGTTCACCACGTCGCCGACGACGATGACCGCGGGGGGCCGCACGTCCTGGGCGCGGACGGTCTCGGCGACCGTCTCCAGGGTGGCGTCGACGCGGCGCTGCGCTGCCGTCGTGCCCTCCTGGACGAGGGCGACCGGGGTGCCGGGCGCCCTGCCGTGGGCGATCAGCGTCTCGGCGATCCGGCCGATCTTGTCGACACCCATGAGGACCACGAGCGTGCCGCGCAGCCTGGCGAGCGCCGCCCAGTCGACGAGCGACCGCTCGTCGTCGGGCGCCACGTGCCCGCTGACCACGGTGAACTCGTGGGCGACTCCCCGGTGGGTGACCGGGATTCCGGCGGCGCCGGGGACGGAGATCGAGCTGGAGATGCCCGGCACGACGGTGCAGGCGATGCCGGCCTCGGCGAGCGCCTGGGCCTCTTCCATGCCGCGGCCGAAGACGAAGGGGTCGCCGCCCTTGAGCCGGACCACCGACTTGCCCTGCTTGGCGTGCCCGATCAGCGCGTTGTTGATGGCCTCCTGGGCCATGAAACGGCCGTACGGGATCTTCGCCGCGTCGATCACCTCGACGTGCGGGGGGAGTTCGGCGAGCAGGTCGCGCGGGCCGAGGCGGTCGGCGATGACGACGTCGGCCTCGGCGAGCAGGCGGCGGCCCCGAACGGTGATCAGGTCCGGGTCGCCGGGCCCGCCGCCGACCAGGGCGACGCCGGGGGTGCGGGTGCGGTGGTGCGGGGCCACGAGGGTGCCGTCGCGCAGGCCCTCGACGACGGCATCGCGGATCGCGGCGGTGTGCCGGGGGTCGCGGCCCCGGGCGTCGGTGGTGAGCACGGCCACGGTCACGCCCTCGCTGTGACCGGTGGCGGGCGTCCAGGCGGTGGCCGCGTCGGCGTCGTCGGACCGGACGCACCAGACGCGGTGGCGCTCGGCCTCGGCGGAGGCAGCGGTGTTCGCTCCGGTGTCGCCGGTGGCGATCAGGGCGTACCAGGCGTCGGCGAGGTCGCCGTCCCGGTAGGCCCGCCGCTCCCAGGTGATCTCTCCGGCGTCGGCCATCGCCTCGACGGAGGGGGTGGCGTCGGGAGAGACGAGGTGGACGTCCGCGCCGGCCGCGATCAGGGCGGGGAGGCGGCGCTGGGCCACCTGGCCGCCGCCGAGGACGACGACGCGGCGACCGGCGAGGCGGAGGCCTACGGGGTAGGCGGGGTGTTCGGCCATGGCGGTACGGCTCCTCGTGCGGGGCGGTCCGGACGGTGCGACGCGGTCCGGCGGTCCGGGCGGTGCGGCATCGCCCGGGTCCGGGTCCGCATCCGGGCGGTTCGGTTCCGGCGGTGCGGGACGGCACCGGGGCGGTGCCGGACGGGGCCGCTGCGGCGCTGGAGTTGCCCCTGACGTGCGGATTTTAGGACACGGACGGGACGATGAGCGGAGGGGGTGGTTCCCCCGGCCCGGTCACGGCCCCGGTCCGGCCCGCAGGGGGACGGGGCCCGGCCTCGCGGTCCGGCCCCGTCCATGCTGCTACTTCTCGGTGACGCCGGCCGAGTCGAACGTCGCCACCTCGTGCATCGCCCGCGCCGCGCTCTGGACGACCGGCAGCGCGAGCAGGGCGCCCGTGCCCTCGCCGAGGCGGAGGTCGAGGTCGACCAGGGGGCGCAGGCCCAGCTTGTTGAGGGCCGCCACGTGACCGGGCTCCGCGCTGCGGTGACCGGCGATGCAGGCCGCCAGGACCTCGGGGGCGATGGCGCGGGCGACCAGGGCCGCGGCTCCGGCGCTCACCCCGTCCAGGATCACCGGAGTGCGCAGGGAGGCGCCGCCGAGCAGCAGGCCGACCATGGCCGCGTGCTCCAGGCCGCCGATCGCCGCGAGGACGCCGATGGGGTCGGCCGGGTCCGGCTGGTGCAGCTCGATGGCGCGGCGCACGACCTCGGTCTTGCGGGCCAGCGTCTCGTCGTTGATGCCGGTGCCCCGGCCCGTCACCTCGGCCGGGTCGACGCCCGTGAAGACGGAGATGAGGGCGGCGGACACGGTGGTGTTGGCGATGCCCATCTCTCCGGTGAGCAGGGCCTTGTTGCCCGCGGCCACCAGGTCGCGGGCGGTCTCGATGCCCACCTCGATGGCCGCCCTGACGTCCTCGCGGCTCAGCGCGGGGCCGGTCGTCATGTCGGCGGTGCCGGCGCGGACCTTGCGCGGCAGCAGGCCCGGGGTGGCCGGGAGGTCGGAGGCGACGCCGACGTCGATGACGCAGACCTCGGCGCCCACCTGGTTCGCGAAGGCGTTGCAGACCGCGCCGCCGCCCAGGAAGTTGGCCACCATCTGGGCGGTGACCTCCTGCGGCCACGGGGTGACACCCTGGGCGTGGACGCCGTGGTCGCCCGCGAAGATGGCGACGGCCGCGGGCTCGGGGATCGGGGGCGGGCACTGCCGGGACAGTCCGGAGAGCTGCGCCGAGATGATCTCCAGCATGCCGAGCGCGCCCGCGGGCTTCGTCATGCGCTTCTGCCGCTCCCAGGCCTCTCCGAGCGCCTTGGCGTCCAGCGGCCGGATGTTGGAGACGGTCTCGGCGAGCAGGTCGTGCGGCTCCTCACCGGGCAGGGCACGGCGGCCGTACGTCTCCTCGTGGACGACCCACGACAGCGGTCTGCGCTTGGACCAGCCGGCCTGCATCAGCTCGGGCTCGTCCGGGAACTCGTCGACGTAGCCGACGCAGAGGTAGGCGACGACCTCCAGGTGGTCGGGGAGGCCCAGTTCGCGGACCATCTCGCGCTCGTCGAAGAAGCTGACCCAGCCGACGCCGAGTCCTTCGGCGCGGGCCGCGAGCCACAGGTTCTCCACGGCGAGCGCGGAGGAGTACGGGGCCATCTGCGGCTGGGTGTGGCGGCCCAGGGTGTGCCGGCCGCCGCGGGTCGGGTCGGCGGTGACGACGATGTTCACCGGGGTGTCGAGGATGGCCTCGATCTTCAGTTCCTTGAACTGCTTGGCGCGGCCCTTGGGGAGCGACTTGGCGTACGCCTCGCGCTGGCGGGCCGCCAGTTCGTGCATGGTCCGCCGGGTCTCGGCGGACCGGATGACGACGAAGTCCCAGGGCTGCGAGTGGCCCACGGACGGCGCGGTGTGGGCCGCCTCCAGGACGCGCAGCAGGACGTCGTGCGGGATCGGGTCGGCGCGGAAGCCGTTGCGGATGTCACGGCGCTCGCGCATCACGCGCAGGACCGCCTCGCGCTCGGCGTCGTCGTAACCGGGCGCGGCCGGACCGGTGGACTCTCGTACGTCTTCCACAGGGGCCGTGCTCTCTTCCTGGTCGGCGCCCTGGGTGTCCAGGTCGTCCGCTTGCTGTGCGGCTACGGGTTCGGCGTCCGGCTCGGCCACCGGCTCCGCCGCGGGCGCGGGTGCCGCGGCCGCCTCGGCCTCGCGGGGGGCGGGGACGGGGACCGTGACGGGCTCCTGGCCCACCGGCTCCGGTGCGGGCGTCCCGGTCTGCCCGGTCGGTGCGGCAGGAGTGGCGACCGCCTCGGGGTCGAGGGGCGCGACGTCGGCGACGGCCTCGGGGGCGAGGGACGCGGGGTCGGCGGTCTCGGGGGCCGGCGGCGCGGGGTCGGCGGCCTCGGGAGCGGGGACGTCCACGCCCGCCTCGGGGGCCGGGTCCGGCTCCGTCGCCGGGGGCTGCTCTCCGGTCGCCCGGCCCTCGTCCACGGGGAGGGGCACGACGGTCATGGGGTGCGGCGGGGTCGGTGCGAGGTGCGGGGTCGTCGGCACCTGGCCCTCGACGGGTACGAAGCGGCCGAGGGAGTCGTCCGCGCCGGGCTCCTGCGGGAGGCCGAGCGGTACGCCCGGCAGGCCGGGGGCACCGGCGACCGGAACCTCCGCCTCACCGTGGACGGGTCCAGCTCCCTGACCGGGGATCGCGCCGGGTGCGTGCGCCGGGGCGACGGCGCCCTCGTGGACGACGGACACGGCGTCCTCGGTCCGCGGCTCCGCGTACGCCGCCTGGGCGTCCTCGGGCTGCGCGGCCGGGGCGGGCTCCTGCGCCGCGTCCACGACGTAGGCGGCCTCGACGGGCTGCTCGGCGGCGGGCAGGGTGTCGATCAGGTGGATGCCGGGGGCCGCCACCGGGGACGGCTGGTCCGGCTGCGCGACAGCGGCGGGCTCCGGTGCGGGAGCGAGGTGCGGCTCGCCCGGCGGCACGGGCGCCGCCTCCTGCGCGGACGCGTCGCCCGCGTGTGCGGCGGCGTCGTCCTCCAGGATCGTGTGCACCGGCTGCGAAGTGGCGTCGGCCTCGGTCCCGGTCTCCGGAGCGGCGGCCTCGACCGCTGCCGCGGCCTCGACGGCCGGGGTGGCGATGTCCGGGGCGCCGACGGCGGGGGTGTCGACGGCGGGGGCCTGCGCGGGGATCTCCTGAGCCGGTGCCTCCACGCCCGGCACATCGGCCGGAAATGTGCCGTCGGGGTTCTGGAGCGCCTCGGGCTCGGGCTCCGGCGCGGCCGCCTCCGGTGCCGGGGGCGCCGGCGCGGGCTCCGGGACCGGCTGGGCGTCGGTGAGGCCGCCCGTACCGGTGTCCGGCGCCCCCCACGGCATGGCGCCCTGCGGCGGAGTCTCGCCGAGGTGCCGGGTGTCGAGGTACTCAGGGCCGGTCGTGGGCGGACCCGGCTGCCGTACGGGACGTGCGGCGACGGGCGCGCCCGCGGGGCCGCGGTCGGCGAGCGAGCGCACCGGGCTCGCGGAGACGTCCGGGGTCGGCGGGCCCAGGTGCAGCGGGCGGCGCGGCGGCACGGGCTGCGGCGCCGCGGCCTCGGGCAGCCGGACGCCGCCGAGGTCGACGGAACCGCTGTCGCGGCCCGCGGTCTCGTGCGGTCCCGGCTCGTGGACGGCGGGCGCCTGCTGCGGCGCCTCGTTGCCCCAGGCGCCCTGGGCGCCCGGCATCAGGAGCAGATCGTCTTCGTCGGCGGGACTCTCGGAGGGCTCGAGGTAGGTGTACGCCCCCGGCGTGAGGACGCCGGACTGCTCCACCATGCCTGCGTTCTCCGGCAGCCCCTCGCCCGGGACCTGGCCGGTGTCGGTCATGCGTACCCCTCGCCCATCGGTTAGTGCTTCCAAGTCCAGCTCGCCCGGAACGGCGCACCGACCGCCCCACAGTGAAGAACGAGCGTGCGTGCCCAGCGGCACGAACGACCGGCCAACAAAGACGACAAAGCCATTAACTGGCATTGTCCCGGTCGTCCGGTCCTCGCGACAGGTTGATCCGCGACGGTCCGCTGTGGACTGCGCCACGTTGCGCGTCCTCCGGTTCATGCCGTACCACACGCACCCCAAAACGGGTGCGTTTTCCGGACATTGGCCGACGGAATATCGGACATGCGGGAGCGGTACAACGATCGGCCAGCCTACCTCGCGCGGTACGACAACACGATCACGGGGCGCGATCAGGCAGTACCCCGCTGAGCAGGAACACGACGCTCCGCTCCTTCTCCGTCCAGGCCCGTGTGTCGAGTTCGACGGACTGCACGAGGGCGCACTCGACCCGGTATCCGTGTTCCGTCAGGGTCCTGCCGATCAGTTCGGCGGCGTCACGGGTCGCCGCGTGCGTCACGACGCGCCGCGGACGGCGGTCGGCGACGGCGGAGACCACGGCCGCTCCCCCGCCGCCGACGCGTACGACGTCGGGCTCGGGGAGGTTCTCCAGGACGTGCGGCGCGCTCCCGCGCACGGTCTGCGTCTGGACGCCGAAGCGCCGGGCGGCGGCCTCGGTGCGGGCGCAGGCGTCCGCCTCCCGGTCGACCGCGATGACGGCGGCGCCGGCACGCGCGGCCTCGGCGGCGAAGGCGCCGCTGCCCGACCCGATGTCCCACACCAGGTCGCCGACCCGGGGCCCCAGCCGGGCCAGTTGGGCGGCGCGCAGCAACTCGCCCTCGCCCTCGCCGAGTTCACCGTCGTACAGCTCGGCGGGCAGCGCCCAGCCGCGCGGGCCGGTGCCGGGGTCGCGGCCGGCGATCCAGCCGCCGCCCTCGGCCGCGGCGGTGAAGCCGCCGATGACGATGACGACGTTGGGGTCGCGCCAGGTGTGGTCGGCGGCCTTGTCGGAGGTGACGACGGTGACCTGTTCGCGCTCGGTGCCCAGTTCCTCGCAGATGACGAAGGTGCGGTGCACCGTGTCGAGGAGGAGGCCGAGTTCCGCCGGTCCGGCGCCGGGCGAGGTGAGGACGGCCACTTTGGTGTGTGCCCGGCATACGTTCACCGCGCGTCGCAGCGTGCGCGGGTGTGCCACGACCACCTGTGCGTCGTCCCAGGGCATTCCGGCGCGGGCGAAGGCGGTGGCCACCGAGGAGACGGCGGGCACGACCTCGACCTCCAGGCCGAACTCGGGGGCCCGCAGGGTGCGGACCACCCCGAAGAAGCCCGGGTCCCCGTCGGCGAGGACGACGGCGGTGCCCCGGTGGCCGGCGATGCGGCGCGCGGCGAGGGCGACGCTGCCGAGCCGTACGCGTTCCGCGGCGGCGGGCACCTCGGGCAGCGCGAGGTGGTGGGCGGCACCGGCCACGAGCGTGGCGGCGCCGAGGGCGGAGAGCGCCGCGGCGGTCAGTGGCGAGCCGTCCCAGCCGATCACCGTGACCCGGTCGGCCATCGTCGTCAGTCTCCAGGGGGTTCTTCGCGGTCGTGCGGGGCAGCCCGTACGCGGGCTTGGTGAGGGTACCTGGTGGAGCCGGGCCGCGCCGCGAAGGGTGTGGGAGCCCTCCCGCGCGTCCTGGGCCCGTGCCGTCCCGGTGCCGCCCGCCGTGGGACGGCCCGAACCCGCCGGGGCCGGCGGCCCGGGGGTCAGTTCCAGTCGGAGTACGAGGTGAATCCGCTCGGGTCCGCGAGCCGCTCGTTGCCCTCGAGGTCCTCCGGGAGAAGGCTCCACACGATGAAGTCGGTGCGCAGGTCGGCCCAGCCGCCGTCCTCGGTGCGCGTGTGGGCTATGCAGGCGTTGCGCAGCACGCCCTCGCTGATGCAGCCGATCTTCTGGGCGACCTGCTGGGAGGCGGCGTTGTCGGCGGCGGTGCGGATCTCGACACGCTCGAACTTCTGGTCGCTGAACAGCCACCGGGCGGTGGCGAGCGCCGCCTCGGACGCGTAGCCCTCGCCGCGCGCCCAGGAGGCGGTGATGTAGGAGAGCTCGGTGGCCCGCAGCCGCCAGTCCGTTCTGCCCAGCTGGATGACGCCGACCAGCCGCTGGGTGAGGAACTCGGTGACCGCGAGGTCCAGGCCCCGGCCCGCAGCGCGTTCGGCGGGCGCGTACTCGGTGATCCAGGTGCGGGCGCCGTCCTCGGTGAAGGGCTGGGGCACGTCGGTCCAGGCGGCGATCTGCTCGTCGTTCATCATCTCGGCGAGGGCGGGGACGTCGTCCTCGTCGAGGGCGCGCAACACCAGCCGCTCCGTGCTGATGGAGATGTCGGGAAACCCCGAGAGGGCTGTAGTCATGCGCCGCTCCGTAACCTTCGGAAACCTTCGGGCCAGCTGAACTGCCCAGCATGCAGCATGAACGCACTCGGTCGCACCACGGGGTCCGCCCCCACCGCCCGGCGGCGGTGGGGGTGCAGACGGTGTGTCAGAAGGAGGCGAGGACGGATCCCGCGTACTTGTCCTCGATGAACTTCTTCACCTCGGGCGAGGTGAGGAGCTTCGCGAGCTTCTTCACCCGGGGGTCGTCCTCGTTGCCCTTCTTCACGGCGAGGAGATTGCTGTTCGGGTTGCCCTTGGCGGTCTCCAGGACGAGGGCGTCCTTCGCCGGCTTCAGGTCCGCCTCGATCGCGTAGTTGCCGTTGACCACCGCGGCGTCGACATCGTCGAGGGAGCGCGGCGTCTGGGCCGCCTCCAGCTCCTTGAACTTCAGGTTCTTGGGGTTCTCGGTGATGTCCGAGGGGGTCGCCGAGGTGCCGACGCCGTCCTTGAGGGTGATGATCCCGTGGGCCGCGAGCAGTTGCAGGGCGCGGCCCTCGTTGACGGTGTCGTTCGGGACGGCGACGGTCGCGCCGCTCCTGAGGTCGCCGGCCTTTTCGGCCTTGTGGGAGTAGAGGCCCAGGGGCTCCAGGTGCACGTCGACGACGGACACGATGTGGGTGCCGTTCTTCTTGTTGAAGTCGTCGAGGTAGGGCTGGGTCTGGAAGAAGTTGGCGCCCACGGAGCCGTCCTCGGTCGCCGTGTTCGGCGTGACGTAGTCGGTGAACTCCTTGACCTCCAGGTCGAGGCCCGCCTTCTTCGCCAGGTGGTCCTTGACGTAGTCGAGGATCTCGGCGTGCGGGACGGGGCTCGCGGCGACGACGAGCGGGCCGCTCGTGCCGGAGGCGGCGTCCTTGTCCGAGCCGCAGGCGGTGAGGCCCAGGGTGAGGGCTCCGGCGGCGAGGACAGCGGTGGTGATCTTGGCGGTGTTACGCACGAAAAGTGCCTTTCCTTCAGGGGTGGTGCGCCCCCGGCCGGGTGCGCCGGGGGAGATTTCGGGGGTGCGGGCGCCTGGTGCCGGGCGGTCAGACCGTCCTGCCGGCGTCCGCCTTCGCGGCCTCGGCCGTCGCGGGGCCGCCGGGGCGGGGGCCTGTGCGGGCGGACTCGCCGGCCTTCAGGAACCGCAGCCTCGGTGCCGGGCCTGAGCGTCCGCCGCGCCGGTCCAGGGAGCGCGCCGCGTAGTCGCCGGCGAACTGGATGGCCGAGATGACCACGGCCAGGACGGCCACGATGATCCACATCAGCTCGGTCTCGAAGCGCTGGTAGCCGTACCGGACGGCGAGGTCTCCGAGCCCGCCGGCGCCGACGGTGCCGGCCATCGCGGAGTAGCCGATGAGGGCGACGACCGTCGTGGTCGCGGAGGAGATCAGCGAGGGCAGGGACTCGGGGACGAGGACCTTGCGCACGACGGTCCAGGTGTTGCCGCCCATCGACTGCACGGCCTCGACGAGCCCGCCGTCCACCTCGCGGACGGCCGTCTCGACGAGCCGCGCGAAGAACGGGATGGCCCCGATGGCCAGCGGCACGATCGCGGCCTCACGGCCGATGGTCGTCCCGGTGATCCAGCGCGTGAAGCTCATGAGCGCGACCATCAGGATGATGAAGGGCAGCGAGCGGGCGACGTTCACGATCTGCCCGATGACCTTGTTGGCGAGCACGTTCTGCAGGAGTCCGCCGCGGTCGGTGAGGACCAGCAGGACACCGAGCGGGAGGCCGCCGACGATCGCGATGAGGGTGGACCAGCCGACCATGTAGAAGGTGTTCCAGCCCTCCTCGGACAGCAGCGGCTGCATCTCCGACCAGGTCACTTGGCACCTTCCTTCACCAGTACGGGCGTCCGGGCGGGCTTCTCGACGAGCTCGAGCTGCAGCCCCCGCTCGCGCAGGAAGCCGATCGGGACGACGTTCTCCTCGTAGCGGCCGGGCAGTTCGATGCGCATCCGGCCGACCTGCTTGCCGGCGACCGTGTCCATCGCGGCGCCGAGGATGGAGATGTCGATGTTGTACGTGCGCGAGAGCTGGGAGATGACCGGCTGGGTCGCGGCGTCCCCGTGGAACGTGACGTCGATGACGGTCCGGTCGTCGGCGGAGGCGTCGCCGCTCACCGGGAAGAGGGCCGCCGCCAGTTCGGAGCCCGGAGTGCCCAGCAGTTCGCCGACGGTGCCGGACTCGACGATCCGCCCGTCGCGCATCAGGGCGGCCGAGTCGCAGACCGTCTTGACGACGTCCATCTCGTGCGTGATGAGCAGGACGGTCAGGCCGAGCCGGCGGTTGAGGTCGCGCAGCAGCCCGAGGATGGAGCGGGTGGTCTCCGGGTCGAGGGCGCTGGTCGCCTCGTCGGAGAGCAGCACCTTCGGGTCGCCCGCCAGGGCGCGGGCGATGCCGACCCGCTGCTTCTGGCCGCCGGAGAGCTGGGCCGGGTAGGACCTGGCCCTGTCGGCGAGTCCGACGAGGTCGAGCAGCTCCAGCGCCTTGCGGGAACGTTCCCTCCCCGAGACGCCGAGGATCTCCAGGGGCAGTTCGACGTTGTCCTGGACGGTGCGCGTGGACAGCAGGTTGAAGTGCTGGAAGACCATGCCGATCCGGCTGCGGGCCCGGCGCAGTTCCCGCCCGGCACGCGGTCCGCGTCCGGCCAGGGCGGTGAGGTCCGTCCCGGCGACGGTCACGGTGCCGGACGTGGGGCGCTCCAGGAGGTTGACGCAGCGGATGAGCGAGGACTTCCCGGCGCCGGACTGGCCGATGACGCCGTACACCTCGCCCTCGCGGACGTGCAGGTCGACGCCGTCGAGGGCGGTGACCTCACGGCCGCGCGAGCGGTAGACCTTGGTCAGGTCCGTGGTCGTGATCACTGGGGTTTCCGTTTCCGTCACTGTCGAGTGCGGGGCGTGGGTGTGCCCGGGCACGGGTGCATTCGGTCGGGAACGCGGCACGGTTCTCGCCGGGGCGTCGGCAGCCGGGAGGAAGGAAGAAACGTGTGCGCGGGGCGGGCCCGGTCACGTCCGGGGACGGACAGGGCGCGGCGGCTCGCTTCGGGGCGCGAGACTCGGGGTGGTGGTGCGGGGGCCCTCTAGAAGGCGCACATTCGACACATACAACGAGCACCGGGCGTCATGGTCGCCTCGGTCGCAGGGATGCGGTTGCTCGTCGTGGTCATGCGGGCAAGTAAAGCAGACACTTGACGGGAGTCGGCCACCGGTGTCCGCATAGCGGACTCCCGTGGACAGCCCAGGCCGCGCCGCTCGGCCGACCGCGCCCGGGCCGCTGACCAGCGGGTACGTGCCGGAGGCCGTACGGAGCGGGGCTCGGACGCGGCCTTCACCACCGCGGTGCTGTGGGCAAGGACACGACGACGCCGCCCGCAGGGCGCCGGGCCGCACCGGCCGAGGGCGGCGCCGCGGACGGCCCGCGGCGAGGACGGCGCGCGGGCAGCCCGGGGAGGGCGGCTGCCGGGGAAACCCCGGAGCCGGTCGGGCTCGGGGCGGCCCGGAGACGGTCGTGCCCGGTGGGGCGCGGAGGTGGCCGGGCCGGGGGCGTCCCGGAGGCGGGGCGGGCGGCCACGGGGGTGCGGGCGGGCGGGGCTCCGGCCGTAATAGGGTCGCGGCATGCTTGATGCCCTGACGGTCGCGACCGCCGTCGCCGCGCTGCTGCTCGCCGCCTGGTGCGGCTGGGCCGCCTACCGCGATCAGCCCACGAAGGACTGGCACTTCCTCGGCATGGCCGTCGTGTCACTGCTCGCGGCGGCCCAGCTCGTCGTCGGCGTCGTCCAGCTGGCGCGGGGCGAGAAGCCGGAACAGGGCACGACGATCTTCGTGGCCTATCTGCTGGGCGCCTTCGCGTGCGTCCCGGCCACGGGGTTCATGTCTCTGGCCGAACGCACGCGCTGGGGTTCGATCACGGTGGCGGCCGGCGGCGTCGTCCTCGCCGTCCTCGAGGTACGGCTCTATGACATCTGGGGAAGCTGAGATGACGGCCACGGAGGAGAACGGGACCGTGCCCGGCGGGCAGGACGCGCCGCACGACGGGCGGCACGGGTCTGCGCAGGACCCGCCGCGTACGCGGCTGATCCGCGGACCCGGCATGCTGCTGGTCTGGCTGTACGGGGTGATGGTGGTCGGCGCCGTCTCGCGCTCCGCCGTCCAGATCTCCACCGACTTCGGCAAGGCCCCGCTGGCCTACTCGCTCTCGGCCGTCGCCGGGATCGTCTACGGCTTCATCACGTACACGCTCGTACGCGGTGGTGAGCGGGCCCGGCGCGCGGCGCTGGTGTGCTGCGCCGCCGAGCTCGCGGGCGTGCTGATCGTCGGGACCTGGACGCTGGTGGAACCGTCGGCGTTCACGGATGCCACGGTGTGGTCGGACTACGGCATGGGCTATCTGTTCATCCCGGTGCTGCTGCCGCTGTCGGCGATGTACTGGCTGCGCAAGGCGGCGGCGCGCCCCGCCGCCCGATAGCGCCCGCCGGGGCGCTCGGCCCCTCCCGCCCCGAGGCGGCGGGACTGCGGGGGACAGAGGCGCGCACGCGGTGCGCGGTCGCGCCCCCTTCCGCCCCGTCCTACGCCGTCGCGGCGTACGAGCCCGCGGGGACGCGCTTCTCCAGGACGATCATCGGTACGCCGTCGTCGCCCTCGGAGGTGCCGACCGTCTCGTAGCCCACCCGCCGGTACAGGCGCAGGTTGCCCTCGCTGCGGTGGCCCGTGTGCAGCCGGAACGTCGTGGCGCCGTGCTCGCCGGCGAGGGCGTTCTCCGCGGCGTTGAGCAGGCGGGCCCCGATGCCGTGGCCCTGCAGCCGCGGGTGCACGCAGAGCCGGCCGATCGCGGCCGTCCCGTCGGCGTCGACCCTGCCGCGGACCGAGCCGACCACTTCCTCGCCGAGCCGCGCCACGAACACGCAGTCCGCTGCGACCTCCGCGCGGAGCGAGTCGAGGCTCTGCACGAGCGGGGCGATGCGGTAGTTGCCGTACAGCGCGGCCTCGCCCTGGAAACACAGGTACTGCAACCGGAAGATCTGCTCGGCGTCCCCCTCGGACGCCACAGAGATGGTCACACTCATGCCCATGTGTGCATGCCTCCCGCTCACCTGTTCAGCCGTTTCCCTGACTTCTATCCCCGCGGATCGGGAGCCGCAACCTCCGGCGTCAGCAACCGGCGCAGACATCCCAGGCATCTGGAGCGTTCCGGACCGAGGCTGCCCTGTGAGATACCCAACTCGCCCGCGATCTCCCGGTAGGTCGGGTCCGCCGGGGAGAGCAGCGCGGCGAGCAGGCCGGGGCAGCGGCCGGGGAGACGGCGGACCGCCGCGTGCACGGCGCGGCGACGGGCGTCGGTGAGGGCCTGCTGTTCGGGACCGGGGCAGCGCACGTCGGCCGGCTCGGCGGCGTACGGGCGCTCGTGGCGGGCCGTACGGCGGCTGCGGCGGACCTCGAAGCGCACGGCCCGGCGCAGCCACGCCTGCGGGTCGAGGGGCGGGCCGTCCCTCTCCAGCCGCTCCAGCAACCGGACCCAGACGGCCTGTTCCAGGTCGCCCGGCTCGCTCCCGCAGGCATGCGCCTCGGCCGAGGCCTCCGCGCTGAGCAGCGGACGCAGGGCGGCAACGAGGTCGTGGGTCATGTGCGCCGGGACGCGGCCGGCCCGGCACGTGGTTGCCGGACCGGCCGGTTGTCACCCGAACCGGGGTGAGGAGGCCGGGCTGTTGACCGCCCCGGGGCGCGGGCGCGTCAGCCCTTGTCCGCCAGGAAGTCCTGGCGGGCGAGCAGCGCGGTGTCCGCGTTGTCCGAGAAGACGCCGTCGATCCCGGTCTCGAAGTACGTCCGGAAGGCGCCGAAGACGTCGCCGTAGGCGTTCGGATCGGTGCCCTCGCGGAAGTTCGCGGGCAGGAAGGTGTTCTCGTTGCGCATCGTGTACGGGTGCAGGATCAGCCCCGCGGCGTGCGCGTCGTGGACGAGGGTGGTCGGCGAGGTGAGGTTGCCGTCCGCGTCCTTCGGGATGATCAGGTCGAGGGTGGGCCCGATGCCCTGCGCGTAGGAGGCGATCCACCGCAGGCCCTCGGGCGTGATGAGGTCGGCGACGGTGCGGGGGTCGCCCGTCTCGACGAAGTCGTAGGGACGGCTGCCCGCGGAGGAGAGCAGCACGGCGAGCGGGTTGCCGACGAGCTTGTTCATCCGCTGGATGCTGGTGGGCTCGAAGGACTGGATGATGACGGGTGAGTTCTTCTTGTCCTTGCCGTAGCGGCGCAGCAGCCGCGCCAGCCGTTCCTCCAGGCCGAGGCCCTGCTTGCGGAAGTAGGTGGGGTGCTTGAGCTCGGGGTAGATCCAGACCTGCCTGCCGCGCCTGCGGGTCTGCTCGTCGGCCCATTCGAGGACTTCCTCGAAGGTGGGGATCTCCCAGCGGCCGTCATACACGGTGTTGCGCTGGCGGTTCTTCGGGATCCGCTCCTTCGCGCGCAGCGTCTTCAGTTCGGCGAGGGTGAAGTCCTCGGTGAACCAGCCGGTGGTGGCGACGCCGTCGAGGCTCTTGGTCGTCCTGCGTCCGGCGAACTCGGGGTGCGAGGCGACGTCGGTCGTCCCGCCGATCTCCGGTTCGTGGCGGCAGACCAGGTGGCCGTCCTTGGTGGGTACCAGGTCGCCCGCCTCGACGACGTCCGCGCCCATGTCGAGGGCGAGCTGGTAGGAGCCGAGGGTGTGCTCCGGCCGGTAGCCGCTGGCCCCGCGGTGTCCGATGACGGTCGGTCTCGGCAGGCTCCGGTAGCCGCCTCCCCCGTGGTGTCCGTCCGCCCGCGCCGTGCCGGGCAGCCCCACGACCGCTCCGCCCGCTCCGAGCACCGCGGCCGTCAGCAGTGCCCGCCGCGCCGTTCCCCGGTCCTGCTCGTCCGACTCCTGCGTCCCCATGCGCTTCCTTCCGCCGTCGCTCCGCACCTGTCAAAACTGGACGATCGTAGGTGCCAGGAGGTGACGGAGGGGAGACCCCCGGCGGAACACGCGGGTGACACCGGATGCCGGACGGGGGCGGTGGGGTGACGGTGCGTCGGCTCGCGGGCGGGCCGCGGGACGCGAGGTCCGTCACACCGTCCGTCCGGCCCGGGGGCGCGTCGCGGGGCAGTCCCGCAGGTGAAGGGGTGTCCAGGACACGCGGCCGGCGGACGAACCCGATGTGCAATCATCCCGGGACCGCGAGTATCGTCCTCACCTGCACAGACTTATACCGAATCCCTTGACACCGGAGGGCCCGTTGTCCCGCTTCGCGCTCATCAAGGCAGTGCTCGGACCGATCATGCGCCTGATGTTCCGCCTACGGGCGGAGGGCGCCGAGCACATCCCGGGCGACGGTCCGGTCATCCTGGCCGGCAACCACCTCACGTTCATCGACTCGATGATCCTCCCGCTCGTCTGCGACCGGCAGGTCTTCTTCATCGGCAAGGACGAGTACGTCACCGGCAAGAGCCTCAAGGGCCGGCTGATGGCGTGGTTCTTCACCGGCGTCGGCATGATCCCGGTGGACCGCGACGGCGGGCGCGGCGGCGTGGCCGCGCTGATGACCGGACGCCGGGTGCTGGACGACGGCAACATCTTCGGCATCTACCCGGAGGGCACCCGCTCCCCCGACGGCCGCCTCTACCGGGGCCGCACCGGTATCGCCCGGCTGACGCTGATGACCGGCGCCCCGGTCGTCCCGTTCGCCATGATCGGCACCGACAAGCTCCAGCCGGGCGGCTCCGGCTTCCCGCGCCCCGGCCGGGTCACGGTCCGCTTCGGTGAGGCGATGGAGTTCTCCCGGTACGAGGGCATGGACCGCGACCGCTATGTGCTGCGCGCGGTGACCGACTCGGTGATGACCGAGGTCATGCGGCTCTCGGGCCAGGAGTACGTCGACATGTACGCCACCAAGGCGAAGGCCGCCTGACCGCACCCGGCACGCGGCGCCCGGTTCAGTGCCAGGGCAGCCGCGCGCGGGTCTGCCAGTACGCCCCCGGTTCCTCGGCGAGGGACGCGAGACGGGCGAGGTGCTCCTCGTCCAGGTCGACGACGGCGGCGTGCAGGTTCGAGGCGAGCTGGTTGCTGGTGGCGGCCCCGGAGAGGACGACGCCCGCCCACGGCCGGCGCAGGACGAGCGCGAGGGCCACCGCGTCGGCGCCCAGCCCCTCCTGCTCGGCGACCGCCCGCAGCGCGGCCGGGGCGTGGGGACCGGCGAGACGGCCGTTGGCCACGCCCTCCTTGACGATCACCGTGAGGCCCGCCTCGTGCGCCTCGGCGAGCGCCGGCTCCGCCGAGGTCTCCAGCGCGTTGTAGGTGGACTGGACCGTACGGAAGAGGGGCTCGCCGTCGACGGTGACCCGGAGCGCGGCGCGGATCGCGTCGGCCTGGCCGGGGCCGCTGGTGGAGAAGCCGATCGTGAGGCCCTGGGCCGCGGCCTCGGCGAGCCGGGCGTGCAGCTCCTTGTCGGTGAGCGCGGGGCTGTCCGGGGTCACCGAGTGGATCTGGTACAGGTCGAGCCGGTCGCCGAGCAGTGCGGCGGTCTCGGCGCGCTGCCGCTCGTACGTGGCCAGGCTGTGGTCCTTGACCTCGTGCGCCTCGGCGTCCGTACGCCATTCGGCGGTGTACGTGTAACCCCACTTGCTGCCGACGACGACGTCGTCGACGCCGGTGCGCGCCTTCAGCCAGTCGGCGAGGAACTCCTCGGAGCGCCCGTAGGAACGGGCCGCGTCGAAGTAGCGCACCCCCTGCGCGTAGGCCGCGTCGAGGAGTTCGTGGGTGCGCTCGCGCAGCGCCTCGACGCTGCGCTCGGCGGGCAGGTCGTCGTCGCGTCCGAGGTTGATGTACCCGGGGCGGCCCACCGCGGCCAGTCCCAGGCCGATGTGGGCGGTGGGAGTCGTCGCTGCGGCGAGGCGGGACAGGGGCATCGCGGGCTCCGTCGGGTCGGCTCCGTTACGGTTTCGACCAACGTAACCCGCGAGGCACCCGGCGGGCGGTGATTACCGCTTGGCGGTGGCCCAGGTGTGCTGGGCCGCCACGTCCTTCTTGATGTCGGCGAGCTGCACGGCGACGGCGGAGGGGGCCGTGCCGCCGCGGCCCGAACGGGACGCGAGGGCGCCGGGGACGTTCAGCACGCCGCGCACCTCGGGGGTCAGATGCGGGGAGATCTTCGCGAACTGCTCGTCGCTGAGCTCGTCCAGCTCGATCCCGTCGGCCTCGGCGGCCTTGACGCACTCCCCCGCGACCTCGTGCGCGACGCGGAAGGGCACGCTCTGCCTGACCAGCCACTCGGCGATGTCGGTGGCCAGCGAGAAGCCGGCCGGGGCCAGTTCCTCCATGCGCTCGCGGTGCACGGTCAGCGTCGCCATCATGCCGGTGAAGGCGGGGAGCAGGATCTCCAGCTGGTCGCAGGAGTCGAAGACCGGCTCCTTGTCCTCCTGGAGGTCGCGGTTGTAGGCGAGGGGCAGGGCCTTGAGGGTCGCCATCAGGCCGGTCAGGTTGCCGATCAGCCGGCCGGACTTGCCGCGCGCCAGCTCGGCGATGTCCGGGTTCTTCTTCTGCGGCATGATCGACGAGCCGGTGGAGAAGGCGTCGTGGAGGGTGACGAAGGAGAACTCCTTCGTGTTCCAGATGATGACCTCCTCCGCGATCCGGGAGAGGTTCACGCCGATCATCGCGGTGATGAAGGCGAACTCGGCGACGAAGTCCCGGGAGGCCGTCCCGTCGATGGAGTTGGCGGCGCTGCCGTGCTCGAAGCCGAGGTCCTTCGCGACCGCCTCCGGGTCCAGGCCGAGGGAGGAGCCGGCCAGGGCGCCCGAACCGTACGGGGAGACGGCGGTCCGTTCGTCCCACTGGCGCAGCCGCTCGGCGTCCCGGGACAGGGACTGCACGTGGGCGAGGACGTGGTGGGCGAAGAGGACCGGCTGGGCGTGCTGGAGGTGGGTGCGGCCGGGCATGGCGACGTCCGGGTGGGCCTCGGCCAGACCGATCAGCGCGTCCTGGAGGTCGGCGACGAGGCCGCCGATGATCCGGGCGTGGTCGCGCAGGTACATCCGGAAGAGCGTGGCCACCTGGTCGTTCCGCGACCGGCCGGCCCGCAGCTTGCCGCCGAGGTCGGCGCCGAGGCGCTCCAGGAGTCCGCGCTCCAGGGCGGTGTGGACGTCCTCGTCGGCGACGGTGCCGGTGAACTCGCCCGAGGCGACGTCCTGTTCGAGCCGGTCGAGCCCGGCGAGCATGCGGTCCAGCTCGTCGGCGCTCAGCAGGTCCGCCGCGTGCAGCACGCGCGCGTGGGCGCGTGATCCGGCGATGTCGTAGGGCGCGAGCCGCCAGTCGAAGTGGACGGACGCGGACAGCTTGGCCAGGGCCTCGGCGGGACCGTCGGCGAAACGGCCGCCCCAGAGCCGTACGTCACCGGTGTTGCTGCTCACTGCGGTTGCTCCTTGGAGAGAGGGTGAGGTGCGACGGGCAGGACGCTGATGCGCGGCCGCCTCCCGGCCGGGTACGACGGGGAGGCGGTGTGCACGCTCCTGGGTGCGCGGCGTCGGGTCGCGGCCGCCTGTTCCCGGCCGGGCCGCGACGCCGTGCCGTCGCGCCGGGTCCGCGTCGGGCTACGCCCGCAGTTGCCGCTGCGCGGCGATCTTCTGGGAGAGGCCGAAGATCTCGATGAAGCCCTGCGCCTTGGACTGGTCGAACGTGTCGCCCGAGTCGTAGGTGGCCAGGTTGAAGTCGTAGAGCGAGGTGTCGGACCTCCGGCCGGTGACGACGGCGCGGCCGCCGTGCAGGGTCATCCGGATGTCGCCGTTCACGTGCTGGTTGGCCTCGTCGATGAAGCCGTCCAGGGCGCGCTTGAGCGGGGAGAACCACAGGCCGTCGTAGACCAGCTCGCCCCAGCGCTGCTCGACCTGCCGCTTGTAGCGGGCGAGTTCGCGCTCGACGGTGACGCTCTCCAGCTCCTGGTGCGCGGTGATCAGCGCGATCGCGCCCGGCGCCTCGTACACCTCGCGGGACTTGATGCCGACGAGCCGGTCCTCGACCATGTCGATCCGGCCGATGCCCTGGGCCCCGGCGCGCTCGTTGAGCTGCTGGATCGCCTGGAGGACGGTGACGGGCCTGCCGTCGATGGCGACCGGGACGCCCTGCTCGAAGGTGATGACCACCTCGTCCGCCTCGCGGGGCTCGGCCGGGTTGGAGGTGTACTCGTAGATGTCCTCGATCGGCGCGTTCCAGATGTCCTCCAGGAAGCCCGTCTCGACGGCCCGCCCGAAGACGTTCTGGTCGATGGAGTACGGGGACTTCTTGGTGGTGGCGATCGGGAGCTGCTTGTCCTCGCAGAAGGCGATCGCCTTGTCCCGGGTCATCGCGTAGTCACGGACCGGGGCGATGCACTTGAGGCCGGGGGCGAGGGCGACGATACCGGCCTCGAAGCGGACCTGGTCGTTGCCCTTGCCGGTACAGCCGTGGGCGACCGTGGTGGCGCCGTGCTTCTGGGCGGCGGCGACGAGGTGCTTGACGATGGTCGGCCGGGAGAGGGCGGAGACCAGCGGGTAGCGGTCCATGTAAAGGGCGTTGGCCTTGATCGCCGGGAGGCAGTACTCGTCGGCGAACTCGTCCTTGGCGTCCGCGACCTCGGCCTCGACGGCACCGCAGGCGAGCGCGCGCTTGCGGATGACGTCCAGGTCCTCGCCGCCCTGGCCGACGTCCACGGCGACGGCGATGACCTCGGCGCCCGTCTCCTCGGCGATCCAGCCGATGGCGACGGAGGTGTCCAGGCCGCCCGAGTAGGCGAGTACGACGCGCTCGGTCACGGGATTCTCCTCACAGTGCATTCGCTGATATGCATGAGTATGCAGGAGGCTGCATGATTCGTCAATTCCGTCGTGTCACCCCTGCGGGCGAACCTGCGGAGGCGAGAGGGGACGGCCCCCTCGACCCCGCCCCGCACCCCCGCGCCCCCACACCCGGCGCCCGGCACCTGACACCCGGCACTTACCGGAATGAGCCGATTCCCTTAGACAGCCGAAAGATTTCCCAGCATAATCGTTAGACATGGGAAAGACTTATGAGCGCATAGACGGCCGCCTGCGTACGTTCATCGAGGCGCAGCCCCTCTTCTTCACGGCGACCGCGCCCCTGTCCGGGGACGGCACGGTCAACCTCTCCCCCAAAGGGCTCACCGGATCCTTCGCGGTGATCGACGAGCTGACCGTGGCCTACCTGGACTTCGCGGGGAGCAACGCAGAGACCATCGCCCACCTGCGCGAGAACGGCAGGATCACCCTGATGTGGTGCGCCTTTCAGGGCCCGCCGAACATCGTGCGGGTGCACGGCCGCGGTGAGCCCGTCTTCCGTGGCGACCCGCGTTTCACCGGGCTGCTGGACCACTTCCCGGACATCGACACCTCCCGGCACGGCCTGCGCGCGATCGTCGTCGTGCGGGCCGACCTCGTCCGCGACACCTGCGGCTACGCGGTGCCCTTCATGTCCTACGACGAGGACCGCGACCTGCACGCCAAGCGCTTCGCGCGCGAGGACGACGCCTCGCTCAGCGCGTACTTCACCAAGAAGGAGCACGTGGCGACGAGCATGGACGGACTTCCCGGGCTGCCGTTGCCGCTGCCGCCCCATACCGTCTGAGCCATGCCCCCCGGTGCCGTCGCCGCCCTCGCGTCCGCCTCCCTCCTCACGCTCGCCGCCGTGCCCGGCGGCGGGCCGCCGCTGCCCGCGCGGATGGCGGACACCGGCGGCGGCACCCAGCTGATCGTCGCCCGCGCCGCGAGCACCTCGTCCACGACCGGGACGCTCACCTGGTGGGACCGCAGGCGCGGCACCTGGGTCCGGGCCGGGTCGGCGCCCGCGCGCTTCGGCTCCGCCGGGCTCACCGAGGGCGGCACGCGCCGGCAGGGCACGAACACCACGCCCACCGGGCTGTACGGCCTCCCGTTCGCGTTCGGCCTCCGGCGGGCACCCGGGGGCACGGACGTCCCCTACCGCCGGGTGCGCCAGGACTCCTGGTGGTGCCAGGACAACCGCTCCCGCTCCTACAACCGCTGGACCGAGCCCCGCCCCGCCGACTGCCGCGCCGCCGAGGCGGAGCACCTCGCGTCGTACGCCACCCCGTACGCGTACGCCCTCGTCATCGGCTTCAACTACGACCGGCCGGTGCGCGGCCGCGGCGCCGGCGTCTTCCTGCACGTGAACGGGCGCGGAGCGACGGCCGGCTGCGTGTCGGTGCCGCGCGACACGATGCGGCGCCTGCTGGCCTGGGCGGATCCCCGGCGCTCCCCGCACATCGCGATCGGCACGGCGTCGGGCGGGACCGCCGTCACCCGGTACTGAACCGGGCCTTCACCACGGCGGGGGCGGGGAGTTGAACGCACCGCCGTCCCGGGACGTATCTGTGGGCCGAGGAGCCACACAAGCTGGTCCCGTCCCCACGGAGGAACCGTGACCACGACGATCGCCGGCGGTCGCGCCGCGCGTCGCCAGACCATGCGCCGCATCCGTCCACGCCGCTCCCCGGCGGTCCCCCTGCTGCTCGCCGTCTGGGCGGGCGCGGCCGGGGTGCTCTGGCTGTGGTGGAGCACCACCCCCGCCATCGCGGACACCGACGGCCGGATCCTGGGCGCGGGCCGGATCACCGGCCTGCTGGCGGGCTATCTGATGGCGCTCGTGGTGCTCCAGATGGCCCGGGTGCCCGCCCTGGAACGCCGGGTGGGCTCCGACCGGGTCGCGCGCTGGCACGCGATGAGCGGGCGCTACACGCTCTGCCTCGTCCTCGCGCACCTGGTGCTGACGATGTACGGCTACGCGCTGCGGGCCGGTCTCGGGCTCGGCGGCCTCGTCGACCAGACCGTCGACTCCGTGCGGCAGCTGCCGGACATGGGCAAGGCGGCGATCGGCACCGGGCTGCTGCTCCTCATCGGCCTGCTCTCGATCGGCCCGGTGCGGCGCCGGATCCCGTACGACCTCTGGTACCACGTGCACCTGCTCACGTACGCGTCCGTGTTCCTGACGTTCTGGCACCAGCTGTCCACCGGCAACGAGTTCGCCGCGCAGCCGGCCGCGAAGACCGCCTGGTACGGGCTGTACGGGACGGTGACCGCGCTGCTGCTCTGGTACCGGGTGCTCGTGCCGGTCCGGCTGAACCTGCGGCACCGGATGCGCGTCGAGGCGGTGATCGAGGAGACACCGGGCATCGTCTCGGTGCTGATCAGCGGCCGGAAGCTGCACCGGATGGGCGCCGAGGCCGGGCAGTTCTTCCGCTGGCGCTTCCTCGCCCCGGGGATGCGGCTCAGCTCGCACCCGTACTCGCTGTCGGCGGCCCCCCGGCCGACCATGCTGCGCATCACCGTGAAGGCAATCGGCGACCACAGCGCGGCGCTGCGCGACCTGGAACCGGGCACCCGCGTGTGGGCCGAGGGCCCGTACGGCGCGCTGACCGCGTCCCGCCGCAGCCGCGGCAAGGTGCTGCTGGTCGCGGGCGGCGTCGGCATCACCCCGATGCGGGCGCTGTTCGAGACGCTGCCCGGGGCCTCCGGCGACCTGACCCTGCTGTACCGCGCCAACAGCACCCAGGATCTGGCCCTGTGGGACGAGCTGCAGACCATCGCGGAGGAACGCGGGGCCCGGCTGATGTACGCGGTGAACAGCCCCGACGGCGAGCGCCCGGACATCTCGCCGGAGACCCTGGCCCGCAAACTGCCGGACATCGACCGGCACGACGTCTTCATGTGCGGGCCGCCCGGCTTCGCCCAGCAGGTGTACGAGGCACTGCGCGGCGCCGGGGTCCCCGCCCGCCGCATCCACCACGAGTCGTTCGAGATGTGAGCGGCGGGAGCCAGGAGCGATGAAGAAGAGCCACCCCCTTCGGCGTGCCGTCCTCGCGACCGCCGCCACCGTGTCCGGGATCGTCCTGCTGCTGTCGCTGAAACCCGCCTCCGACCCGGCGGAGGCGGCGGCACGGGCCGGCGCGGAGCCCGGGCCCGGCGCCGTGGGCCAGGAGTCGCCCCAAGGAGGCGGCCCCCAGCGGTCCTCCGCGGCCCGTGCGGTCACCGGCGACGTCGTGAAGACCCAGTACGGCCCCGTGCAGGTCCGCCTCACCCTGGCGGGCGGCAGGGTCACCGGGGCGGAGGCCGTGCAGGCGCCCAGCGGCGGGCACAGCACCGAGGTGACCGACAGCGCCGTACCGGTCCTCAACCGGGAGGCCGTCGCGGCGGGCAGCGCCGACATCGACGCCGTCTCGGGAGCCACCTACACCAGTGGCGGATACAAGAAGTCCCTGCAGTCGGCGCTGGACCGGGCCGGTGGCTGAGGCCGCGCGGGCGCCGTTCGCGCTGCGGCACGCCGAGGAGGTCATGGGCACGGTCTTCTCCTTCGACGTGCGCGGCGGAGAGCCCGGCGCCGTGCGGGCGGCGCTGGACGAGGCGGTCGGGCGGCTGCACCGGGCCGACGAGGTGTTCAGCACCTACCGCGACGACAGCCAGGTCTCCCGGCTGGCCCGCGGCGACCTGGCCCTGGACGCGTGCGACCCCGAGGTCGCCGAGGTGCTGGAGCTGTGCGCGGAGGCGGAGCGGCTGAGCGAGGGCTGGTTCAGCACGACGTACGAGGGACGGCTCGATCCGACGGGGCTGGTGAAGGGCTGGGCGGCCGAACGCGCGGCCCGGCATCTCGTCGCCGCCGGGGCGGAGGGGGTCAGCGTCAACGGCGGTGGCGACGTCCAGTTGTGCGGGGTGCCGGGGCCGCACCGTCCGTGGCGGGTCGGCGTGAGCGATCCGGCGCGTCCCGGCGCGCTGGCGGCGGTGGTCTCCGCGGCCGGCGTCGACGAGCTCGCGGTGGCCACCTCGGGGACCGCGGAGCGGGGCGCGCACATCGTCGATCCCCGCACCGGCAGGCCGGCGGTCACCGACCTGGTCGCCGTGACCGTGGTGGGGCCCCGGCTGACCTGGGCCGACGCCTGGGCGACGGCCGCGTTCGCGATGGGCTCCCGGTCGGCGCTCGGATGGCTGGAGGAGCTGCCCGACGCGGAGGCGCTGCTGATCACGGCGGGCGACGAGGTCCGGTGCACCGGAGGTCTCGCCGCCCGTCTGGGCTGAGCCGCCGTACGGCCGCGGCCCGGTCCCGTCCTGCTCAGTGGTCGTTCTGTGCCAGCCGCAGCATGTGGTCGGCGAGCGCCTGGCCGCCGGCCGGGTCGCGGCTGATCAGCATCAGCGTGTCGTCACCGGCGATGGTGCCGAGGACGTCGTGCAGTTCGGCCTGGTCGATGGCCGAGGCGAGGAACTGCGCGGCGCCCGGCGGGGTGCGCAGGACCACGAGGTTCGCGGACGCCTCCGCGGAGATCAGCAGCTCCGCGGAGAGCCGCCGCATCCGCTCCTCCTTCGCCGACTCGCCCAGCGGTGCGCGCGGGGTGCGGAAGCCGCCCTCGCTCGGTACCGCGTAGATGAGGTCGCCGTCGTTGTTGCGGATCTTCACCGCGTTCAGCTCGTCCAGGTCCCGGGAGAGCGTCGCCTGGGTGACGGTCAGCCCGTCGTCGGCGAGAAGCTTCGCCAACTGGCTCTGGGAGCGCACCGGTTGCCGGTTGAGGATGTCCACGATCCGGCGGTGGCGTGCGGTGCGGGTCTGCGGTACCGCGGGTCCCGCGTGGTCGTGCTCCTGCGCCTGGCTCATCGTCGTCTCATTCTCCGGATCGTCCGTCCCCGCCCGCTGCCGCGGCCGCCGCGTCCAGGACACCGGGAAGGGCCTCCAGGAAGGCGTCCACCTCGTCGTCGCGCAGGTTCAGCGGGGGCATCAGCCGTACGACATCGGGGGCGGGCGCGTTCACCAGGAAGCCGGCGTCCTGAGCCGCCCGCTGCACCTGGGGCGCGAGCGGCTCGGTGAGCACCATACCCAGGAGCAGCCCCGAACCCCGGACGTGGTCGACCAACGGGTGGCCGGGGCGGCCGTCGGCGCCCTCGATTCCCTCCCGCAGCCGCTCCCCGGTCCGCTTGACGTTCTCCAGCAGTCCCTCGGAGGCGATCGTGTCGAGGACGGCGAGACCGGCGGCGCACACGACCGGGTTCCCGCCGAACGTCGTGCCGTGGTGGCCCGGCTTCATCAGCTCGGCGGCCCGGCCGAAGGCGACGGTGGCGCCCAGCGGCAGGCCGCCGCCGAGGCCCTTGGCGAGGGTCACGACGTCCGGCAGGACTCCCTCGTGGGCCTGGTACTCGAACCAGTGGCCGGTGCGGCCGATGCCGGTCTGCACCTCGTCCAGGACGAGGAGGCTGCCGGTCGCCGCGGTGATCGCGCGGGCCGCCTTGAGGTAGCCGGCGGGCGGCACGACGACGCCGTTCTCTCCCTGGACGGGCTCGATGACCACGAGCGCGGTGTCCTCGGTGACCGCTTCGGCCAGGGCCTTCGCGTCTCCGTACGGGACGTGCGTGACGTCGCCGGGCAGCGGCAGGAACGGCTCACGCTTCCCGGGCTGGCCGGTCAGCGCGAGGGCGCCCATGGTCCGGCCGTGGAAGCCGCCGTCGGTGGCGACCATGTGCGAACGCCCGGTCAGGCGCCCGATCTTGAAGGCGCCCTCGTTGGCCTCGGCCCCGGAGTTGCAGAAGTAGACGCGGCCGTCGCGGCCGAAGAGCTCCAGGAGCCGTTCGGCGAGCGCCACGGGCGGTTCGGCGACGAAGAGGTTGGAGACGTGCGCGAGCGAGGCGATCTGCGTGCTGACGGCCTCGACGACCGCCGGGTGGGCGTGGCCGAGCGCGTTCACGGCGATGCCGCCGACGAAGTCGAGGTACTCCTTGCCGTCGGCGTCCCACACCCTGCTGCCCGCGCCGCGCACGAGGGGGATCCGGGGGGTGCCGTAGTTGTCCATGAGCGCGCCCCGCCACCGCTCGGTGAGCCCGGCGTTGGTGGTGGCCCCGGCGTCGGTGATGGCCCCGGCGTTGTTACCGGTGGTCCCGGTCATGCGTCCCCCTCGGTCGGTTCGTCCGGCACGACCATCGTGCCGATGCCTTCGTCGGTGAAGATCTCCAGCAGGATCGAGTGCTGGACCCGGCCGTCGATGACGCGGGCCGTGGTGACGCCGCCGCGTACGGCGTGCAGGCAGCCCTCCATCTTCGGCACCATGCCCGAGGACAGCTCCGGCAGCAGTTTCTCCAGCTCGCTCGCGGTGAGGCGGCTGATCACCTCGTCGGAGTGCGGCCAGTCCTCGTAGAGGCCCTCGACGTCGGTGAGGACCATGAGGGTCTCGGCGCCCAGTGCCGCAGCGAGTGCCGCAGCCGCCGTATCAGCATTGACGTTGTAGACATGTCCGTCGTCCTCGGAGCGGGCGATCGAGGAGACGACCGGGATGCGGCCGTCCGCGAGGAGCGCCTCGATGGCGCCCGTGTCGATGCCGGTGATCTCGCCGACCCTGCCGATGTCGACGGACTCGCCGTCGATGGTGGGCCGGTGCTTCACGGCGGTGATGGTGTGCGCGTCCTCGCCGGTCATCCCGACGGCGAGCGGCCCGTGCTGGTTGAGCAGGCCGACCAGTTCGCGCTGGACCTGCCCGGCGAGCACCATCCGTACGACGTCCATGGCGTCCTCGGTGGTGACCCGGAGGCCCGCCTTGAACTCGCTGACGATGCCGTGCCGGTCGAGGGCCGCGCTGACCTGCGGGCCGCCGCCGTGCACGACGACGGGCTTGAGGCCGGCGTGCCGCAGGAAGACGACGTCCTGGGCGAAGGCGGCCTTCAGGTCCTCGTCGACCATGGCGTTGCCGCCGAACTTGATGACGACGGTCCTGCCGTGGTGGCGGGTGAGCCAGGGCAGCGCCTCGATGAGGATCTGCGCCTTGGGCAGCGCGGTGTGCCTGCGGGTCGTGCCCGCGGGGTTGGTTTCGCTCATGACGAGTAGGCGCTGTTCTCGTGGACGTAGTCGGCGGTGAGGTCGTTGGTCCAGATGGTGGCGGTCTCGGAGCCGGCGGCGAGGTCGGCGACGATGTGGACCTCGCGGTAGCGCATGTCGACCTTCTCCCGGTCCTCGCCGACGCCGCCGTCCTTGCACACCCAGACGCCGTTGATGGCGACGTTCAGCCGGTCCGGCTCGAAGGCGGCGGAGGTGGTGCCGATCGCGGAGAGCACGCGGCCCCAGTTGGGGTCCTCGCCGTGGAGGGCGCATTTGAGCAGGTTGTTGCGGGCGATGGAGCGGCCCACCTCGACGGCGTCGGCCTCGCTCGCGGCGTTCACGACCTCGACCTTGATGTCCTTGCTCGCGCCCTCGGCGTCCCGGATCAGCTGCCGGCCCAGGTCGTCGCAGACGGCCCGGACGGCCTCGGCGAACTCCGCGTACGGCGGGGTGGCCCCGGAGGCGCCGGAGGCGAGCAGCAGCACGGTGTCGTTGGTGGACATGCAGCCGTCGGAGTCGACACGGTCGAAGGTGACCCGGGTGGCGTCGCGCAGGGCCCGGTCGAGCACGTCGGCCTCGACGTCGGCGTCGGTGGTGAGGACGACGAGCATGGTGGCGAGGCCGGGGGCGAGCATGCCGGCGCCCTTGGCCATGCCGCCGACGGTCCAGCCTTCCCCGGTCACGACCGACGTCTTGTGGACGGTGTCGGTGGTCTTGATGGCGATGGCGGCCTTCTCCCCGCCGTGCTCGGAGAGCTGGGCGGCGGCCCGCTCGACGCCAAGGAGCAGCTTGTCCATGGGCAGCAGGACGCCGATGAGTCCGGTCGAGGCGACGGCGACCTCTCCGGCGTTGACGTTCAGGACCTCTGCCGCCTTCTCGGCGGTGGCGTGCGTGTCCTGGAAGCCCTTGGGGCCCGTACAGGCGTTGGCGCCACCGGAGTTGAGGACGACGGCGGAGACGAGGCCGCCCTTCAGGACCTGCTCGGACCAGAGCACCGGCGCGGCCTTGACGCGGTTGGAGGTGAAGACGCCCGCGGCGGCGAGGCGGGGCCCGTTGTTGACCACGAGGGCGAGGTCCGGGTTGCCGTTCTCCTTGATTCCGGCGGCGATGCCCGCCGCTGTGAATCCCTGTGCTGCCGTGACGCTCACGGTGCGACTCCGATCGTGGAAAGTCCCAGTTCCTCGGGGAGGCCGAGGGCGATGTTCATGCTCTGGACGGCGCCGCCCGCGGTGCCCTTGGTCAGGTTGTCGATGGCGCTGATCGCGAGGACGCGGTGCGCGGCGGGGTCGTGGGCGACCTGCACCTGGACGGCGTTGGAGCCGTGGACGGAGGCGGTGGCGGGCCACTGCCCCTCGGGAAGCAGGTGGACGAAGGGTTCGTCGGCGAACGCCTTCTCGTACACGGCGCGCACGGACTCGGCGGGGACACCGTCGCGGGCTTTGGCGCTGCACGTGGCGAGGATGCCGCGGGTCATCGGGGCGAGGGTGGGCGTGAAGGAGACGGTGACGGGTTCACCGGCGGCCGCGCCGAGGTTCTGGATCATCTCGGGGGTGTGCCGGTGGAGACCGCCGACTCCGTACGGGGACATGGAGCCCATGACCTCGCTGCCGAGCAGGTGCGGCTTGGCCGCCTTGCCCGCTCCCGAGGTGCCGGACGCGGCGACGACCACGGCCTCGGGCTCCACGAGTCCCGCCGCGTACGCGGGGAAGAGGGCCAGGGAGACGGCCGTCGGGTAGCAACCGGGCACCGCGACGCGCTTGGACCCCTCCAGCGCGGCGCGGCCGCCCGGCAGTTCGGGAAGGCCGTAGGGCCAGGTCCCGGCGTGCGCGGAACCGTAGAACCGCTCCCAGTCGGCCGGGTCCTTCAGCCTGAAGTCGGCGCCCATGTCGACGACGAGGACGTCCGGGCCGAGCTGCTCGGCGACGGCGGCGGACTGCCCGTGGGGCAGGGCCAGGAAGACCACGTCGTGGCCGCCGAGCACCTCGGCGGTCGTCGGCTGCAGGATCCGGTCGGCCAGGGGGAGCAGGTGGGGCTGCAGCGCACCGAGGCGCTGTCCCGCGTTGGAGTTGCCGGTGAGCGCGCCGATCTCGGCCTCGGGATGCGCCAGGAGCAGACGGAGCAGTTCCCCGCCCGCGTACCCACTCGCCCCGGCCACTGCCGCACGTACAGCCATGAACCCTCCTCCTCGTTGGCATGACTATACGTTTCGCTGCACGTTTATGCAATCGCCTTCCAGGAGGCGGGGGCGGCCGCGGACCGGGTGCCATTGGAGTCCCGGAGACCGGTCAGTACGTCGCGGACGGCAGGATGGGGAGGGAAGCGGAGCGCGTCGACGGTGCGCGCGGGATCGGACGGGACGGAGTGCGGGACGCGATGGGCGAGTTCGGGCCAGTGGCGGACGTGCTGGAGTACCTCGCCGGTGAGTGGCGGGTGGAGCGCGTCGTGCGGGACCTCGCGGGCGGCGTCGAGGGGCGGTTCACGGGGACGACGGCCTTCACGCCGCTCGACGCCGGCACGGGCTCCGGCGCCACCGCCGGCCTTGGCTCTGAGGACGACGACGGCGGCGGCCGGGCGGGCGGCGGCGGGCTGCTGCATCACGAGTCCGGTGTCTTCGTCTGGCACGGCACGCCCCGGCCGGCCGAGCGGACGCTGCGCTTCCTGCCCGGCCCGCGCCCCGGCACCGCGGCCGTCCGCTTCGCCGACGGCCGCCCCTTCCACGACCTGGACCTCGGCACCGGACGGTACGTCGCGGACCATCCGTGCGCGGCGGACCACTACCGCGGCGAGTTCACGGTCACGGACCGGGACCACTGGCGCACGGTGTGGCGGGTGGCCGGTCCCGCCAAGGACCTGGTGCTCACGACCGGGTACACGCGTGTCCGGGCCGGGCTCACACCCGCTGCGGCGACCCCTCCAGCCGGAAGTTCCAGCGGCCTCCGTGTCCCGCGAGGGTGACCGTCGCCAAGGGGCGGACGTCGATGTTCCAGTACGTCGACGGCGGCGCCTTGAGCGCGTAGACGAGGGCCGCCCGGACGACCGCGGGTTCCGCCACGGCGACGATGCGGCTGCCGTCGTCGGCCGGCCGGGTGTCGAGCCAGCCGCCGATCCGGGAGATGAAGGACAGCAGGGACTCACCGCCGTGCGGCGCGGAGCGCGGATCGGCGAGCCAGGCGTCGACGGCCGCCGGTTCGCGGGCCATCGCCTCGCCCAGCGTGAAGCCGCGCCAGCGCCCCATGTCGCAGTCGCGCAGGGCGGGCTGGGCCAGCGGCGCGTAGCCGAGCGCGGCACCCGTCGCCCTGCTGCGCGGGGTGGGCGAGCAGTAGCGCAGCTCGGCCGCCGACAGGGGCACCAGTTCGGGGGCGGCGAGCTGGACCTCGTCCCAGCCCGCCTGGTCGAGCGGCCGGTCGTCATCGAAACGTTCGGCGAGCAGCGAGGAGCTGCGCGCGGCGGCGACGAACGTGACCCGAAGATGCATGTCGAGATCGTGGGACCAAGAAGTGCGCAGGTCAAGAGGCGTAACTGAGGGTATTTGGCGACTCACGCCGGTGTCGCCGACCTGACGGAGCGGCGGATTCCGGCCACGGGAGCGCGGGCGGGCCCCGCACCGGCACCGTCCCCGGCGCCGGGAACGGTGCCGGGACCACGCCGGGCCGGTGCCGGGACCACGTCGGCAACCGGCCCTTGGGCCGCGCGGGCGGCCTCTCAGCCCCGCAGCTCCTCCCAGGCGGCCCGCAGCCTCCGTACCCCCTCGGTGATCTCCGCCCGGCCGGCCACGGCGGCGAAGCTCAGCCGCAGGTGCCCGGCGGGCGGTTCGGCGCTGAAGTAGGGGCGGCCCGGGGTGACGGCGACACCGGCCCGCAGGGCGGCGGCCACCAGGGCGGCTTCTCCCCCGGGGCCGTGGGTGCGACAGGCCGCCCCGGTGGCGCCGGGCAGCCGCAGCCACAGGTGGTAGCCGCCGGACGGGACGTGCGGGAGGGCGAGCCCGGGCAGCCCCGCGCGCAGCTCGGTGACCATCGCGTCGCGGCGGCTCCTCAACTCGGCCGCCACGGTGCGCAGATGGCGCGGCCAGGCCGGTGAACCGACGAGTTCGAGGGCGGCCTCCTGCAGCGGACGCGGCACGAAGAAGGTGTCGACGACCTGGATGGCGCGCAGCCGTTCCAGGACGGGCCCCCGGGCGGCCAGCGCGCTCACCCGGAAGCTGGGCGAGGTCGCCTTGGTCAGCGAGCCGACGTGCACGACGACGCCGTCGGGGTCCTCGGCGGCCAGCGGGCGCGGCAGCGGCCCGGCGTCCTCGTGCACCAGGCGGCGTACGAAGTCGTCCTCGACCACGAACGCGCCGGCGTCCCGGGCGATGCGCAGCACCTCTCCCCGGCGTCCTGGGGCGAGGACGGCGCCGGTCGGGTTCTGGAACAGCGGCTGGCAGACGAAGACCCGGGCGCCGCTCGCCCGGAAGGCGTCGGCGAGCAGTTCCGGCCGCACGCCGTCCGTGTCGACGGGCACCGGTACGGGCCGCAGTCCGGCCGCGCGGGCGATCGCCAGCATCCCCGGGTAGGTGGGCGACTCGACGAGGACGGGGGCGCCGGGCGGGGCGAGCGCGCGCAGCGCGGTGGTGAGCGCGGACTGGCCGCCCGCCGTGATCAGCACGTCGGCGGGGCCGATCACGCCTCCGATCCCCCGCGCGAACCACTCGCGCAGCTCGGGCAGTCCTTCCATCGGCGGCCGGGACCAGGCGCCGGGGCGGCGGCCCGCCCGGGACAGGGCCGCGCCCATCGCCCGCTCGGGCTGGAGCGAGGGGTGCAGATAGCCGCCGTTGAACTCGATGACGCCGGGGGGCGGGGCGGCGAGCGAGACCAGGACACCGGAGGCGTCGACACCGCGCGGTACGAGTTCGGAGGCCGCGTCGGCGCTCAGGGCGACCTCCTGCCAGGAGGTGTCGCCCGCCGGGGCGGCCCGCGCGCGGGCCGGCGCCCGGAAAGCGCCCGCGCCGGGCCGGGTGGTCACCAGGCCCTCGGCGGCCAGCTGGGCGAGGGCCCGGGAGACGGTCACCGGGCTCACCCGGAACCGTTCGACCAGGGCCCGGCTCGACGGCAGTTTTCCGCCGGGTGAGTAGCGGTCGAGCTCTCCTCGGAGCCGTTCCGCCAGTTCACCGACACTGCTACGCTCTTGCATGAGAGCACAGAGTAGCGCTATCGCCGAAAGTCCGATAGCGGTGACGTCGCCCGCCGTCCCCACCGCGGCCGCCGCCCAGGGCCCCGCCGACCCGGCCGCCACGCGTCGGACGCGCCGCTCCGGCACCCTCCAGGCGGCGCTGGGCGTCACCGCGTTCTCCCTCACCTTCCCCGCGACGGCGTGGGGCCTCGAAGGGTTCGGGCCCTGGTCCCTGGTGGCCGTGCGCGGTGTGCTGGCGGCCGTCGTCGCGGGCGGCTGTCTGGCGGCCCTGCGCGTACCCGTGCCGGCCCGGCGGCACTGGGCGGGTCTCGCCGTCGTCGCGGGCGGTGTGGTGTTCGGCTTTCCGCTGCTGACGACGCTCGCCCTGCAGACCTCCACCACCGCGCACGCGGCCGTCGTCGTCGGTCTGCTCCCGCTCACCACCGCCCTGCTGTCGGCGCTGCGCACCGGTGCCCGTCCCTCGCGGACGTTCTGGTTCGCCGCGCTCGCGGGCGCCGCGGCGGTGATCGCGTTCACCGTGCGGCAGAGCGGTGGCGCGCTGACCCGCGCGGACGCGTTCCTCTTCGCCGCGCTGCTGGTCTGCGCGGCGGGCTACACCGAGGGCGGGCGGCTGGCGAAGGTCATGCCCGGCTGGCAGGTCATCGGGTGGGCGCTGGTGCTGTGCCTGCCGCTGTCCCTGCCCGGCACCCTGCTCGCGCTCGCGCACGAGCCCGTGCGGCTGGGCGCGCACAGTGTGGCGGGACTGCTGTGGGTGGCGATCGGCTCCCAGTTCCTCGGTCTGGTCGTCTGGTACCGGGGCATGGCGGCGATCGGCGTCCCGAAGGCCAGCCAGTTGCAGCTGGCGCAACCGCTGCTCACACTGGTGTGGTCGGTACTGCTCCTCGGTGAGCACCTCACACCGGCCGCGCCACTGACGGCCGCCGCCGTGCTGGTCTGCATCGCGGTCACCCAGCGGGCGCGGGGATGACAGCCGCGCGCCCGGCCTTCGGCCGGGGACGGCCGGGCGTGAAACCGCTGCTCCCGCGGGTGAAGAGGAGGCGCTTCGGATGCGTGCAATCGTGGGTGACCAGCTCGTGCAGCACGGCAGGGTCGTCGGGCAGCACGACAAGGTCACCGAGATCGTCGAGGTGATGGGCACGGAGGGCAACCCGCCCTACCGGGTCCGCTTCCAGGACGGGCACGAGGCCGTGATGGCCCCGGGTCCCGACTCGGAGATCCGCCACAGGAGCGCCGCGCCGGGTCACGGGGGCCTCGGCGCACACCAGGCGTACTGAGGTCTGTCGCGAAATCGGCGGGAACGCCGGGCGGTGGCCCTGACCGGCATGGCGGAGAACATGGTGGAGAAGACTCCCGTCACGCTGCCGGGCCTCGGCGCGATGGGCGCCGCGCCGAGCCCGTATCCGGCTTGCCGCTGGCCACCCGCCCACCGTCCGGAGCCGCACCCCGGCCCGCCGTGCCGCCGTCAGCGCGGCGGTCTCGCCGGATGCCGGTAGTGGTCGGCGACGACGCGGGCCATCGCGCCGATCCGGTCCTCGCCGGCCTCCTTGGCCGAGAAGAAGACGTGCCCGCGCACCTGGGGATACTCCTGGGCGAGGGTGAGGTGCCGGGAGAGTTCGGCCGGATCCTGCCAGGCGGCGGGCTGCGCCGGGTCGCCCGCCTTGTACAGCGCCTCCCCCACGTACAGGTGCACGCCCGTGCCGCGGACGGCCGCCGACCACCAGGGCAGCAGCTTGGCGTAGTCGGCGACGGCGAAGCCGATGTTCCAGTACACCTGGGGACAGATGTAGTCGATCCAGCCCTCGCGCACCCATTTCCTGGTGTCCGCGTAGAGGTCGTCGTAGGTCTGCACGCCCGCCGTGGTGTCCGAGCCTCCCGGATCGGTGGAGGCATTGCGCCAGACCCCGAAGGGACTGATCCCGAAGCGGGTGCCGGGCCGGACGCGCGCGACGCGCTGGGCCGTCTCCAGGACCAACCGGTCGATGTTGTGGCGCCGCCACGCGGCCCGGTCCGGGAAGTCCCCGCCGTACGCGGCGTACGCGGCGTCGTCGTCGAACGTCTGCCCCGCCACCGGGTACGGGTAGAAGTAGTCGTCCCAGTGCACGGCGTCGATGTCGTAGCGGCGCACCGCGTCGAGCATCGCGTCCTGGACGAAGGCGCGGACCTCGGGCAGACCCGGGTTGTAGTAGAGCTTCCCGCCGTACGGCACGACCCAGTCGGGGTGCATCCGGGCCGGGTGCGCGGGGACGAGCCTCGACGGGTCCGTGTGGTTGGCGATCCGGTACGGGTTGAACCAGGCGTGCAGTTCCAGGCCGCGCGCGTGGGCCTCCTCGACGGCCGTGCCGAGCGGGTCCCAGCCAGGGTCCTCGCCCTGGGTGCCGGTGAGGTACTGGGACCACGGCTCGTAGGGGGAGGGCCAGAGGGCGTCGGCGGTGGGGCGCACCTGGAAGATCACGGCGTTGAGGCGGCGGGCGACCGCGGTGTCGAGGTGGGCGAGGAGTCCGGCGCGCTGCTCCCCCGCGCTCAGTCCCGGCCGCGAGGGCCAGTCCCGGTTGGAGACGGTGGCCAGCCACATCCCCCGCAGCTCACGCGTCCCGCGGTGGCCGCGCCCCGCGCCGCCCCGGGACGCCGAGCCCGCCGCGCCCGCGTCGCCTGCCGTCACCAGCCCCGACAGCGTCGCCGCCGCGGCCACCGCGAACGCCCGGCGTGACAGTCGTCCCATCGGCTACCTCCGAACACAGTGGATCCGCTCCGTCACGGACCGTCCTGGCATGCAGCATGGCGCCACCCGGACGATCGATCAACGGTGCCTCCGGAGTAACGTGCACGATCGGAGCAGGCACCGGACCACGGGAACCTGCCCAGGCCCGTTGATCTGCGAAAGGGACGATGTGACGGACACCCCGGGAGACATCTCGCGCGTCGGAGTGGTGGGCTGCGGCCAGATGGGAGCGGGCATCGCCGAGGTGTGCGCGCGCGCCGGCCTCGACGTCAAGGTCGCCGAGACCACCGGCGAGGCCCTGGAGATCGGCCGCACCCGGCTGTTCAACTCCCTCGCCAAGGCCGCCGGACGCGGAAAGATCTCCGAAGACGAGCTCACCGCCACCCAGCACCGGCTCAGTTTCACCACGGACCTCGGCGAGTTCGCCGACCGCGACCTGGTGATCGAGGCGGTCGTCGAGAACGAGCAGGTGAAGACCGAGATCTTCCAGGTGCTCGACCAGGTGGTGACCCGGCAGGACGCGATCCTCGCCTCCAACACCTCCTCGATCCCCCTGGTCAAGCTCGCCGTCGCGACCTCGCGCCCCGACCAGGTCATCGGCATCCACTTCTTCAACCCGGCACCGGTGCAGCAGCTCGTCGAGCTGATCCCTGCGCTGACCACCTCCGAGGGCACCCTGAGCCGCGCGCAGGCACTGGTCGAGAAGATCCTCGGCAAGCACGCGATCCGCGCTCAGGACCGCTCGGGCTTCGTGGTCAACGCGCTGCTCATCCCGTACCTGCTCTCCGCGATCCGGATGTTCGAGTCGGGCATCGCCAGCCGCGAGGACATCGACAACGGCATGGAGCTCGGCTGCGCCCACCCGATGGGCCCGCTGAAGCTCTCCGACCTGATCGGTCTGGACACGGTCGCCTCGGTCGCGCAGAGCATGTACGACGAGTACAAGGAGCCGCTGTACGCCGCTCCCCCGCTGCTGCAGCGGATGGTCGACGCGGGCCGGCTGGGCCGCAAGTCGGGCTCGGGCTTCTACACGTACGGCTGACCGCCCACGGGGCCCTGGGTCGGCTTCCGCTGTCCTCGTGCCGCCCCCGTTCCCCGCGCCCGGCTCCCGGGCGCGGGGAACGCGTGCGTCAGCCGTCCTGGCCCGGCCGCAGATGGTGCAGCAGCAGGAGCGCCGCCGCCATGTTCGCGGCCGGGACCTCGCCGCGGGCCACCAGATCGGGGACGACCTTCAGCGGCACCCACTCCCGGCGGTCCGACTCGAAGTCGTCCACGGGGTGACCGGTGTACGTGCCCTCGTCGGCCCAGTACACGTGATGCCGGGCGTCGGTGAGCCCGTTGGAGGGCTCCACGCTCAGGAGATGGCGCAGCGGCCCCGGCCGCCATCCCGTCTCCTCCTCCAGTTCCCGCGCCGCCGCCTCGGCGATGTCCTCGCCGTCCTCGACGACGCCCGCCGCGAGTTCCCACCCCCAGCTGTCGGTGATGAAGCGGTGCCGCCACAGCAGCAGCACCTCGTTGGCCTCGTTCACGACGGTGGCGACGGCGACGGGCCGCAGCCGTATCAAGAAGTGATCGATGTGCCGGCCGTCCGGCAGTGCCACATCCGCGAGGTTGACGCTGAACCAGCGGTTCTCATACACAGTTTGTTCGTTTTCTTTCGTCCACTGCACGGTTCTGCCACCTTCCGTCGAGTAGACGGCAATATCGCAGCAGGCACGGCCCGGCAGCAGGGCTCACGGAGGGCCGCGCGCGGGGCAGCGGGGGCGAGCGCGGAGCGGGCGGGCGGCGTCGTACGGCGGCGGTGGCGGCGTACGCGGCGGTGGCGTGGGCGCACGGCCGCCGAGGAGCGCGCCCTCGTGCCGCTCGTGCCGCTCGTGCCGCTCTACAGCGGTACGCGCAGGGCCCCGTCGATGAGTTCGGCCGCCTCGGCCGTGCCCGCGCAACCGTTGCGCACCAGGTGTTCGCGCACCGCCCGGAGTCTGTCCCGCAGCCGCTGCGACTCCATGCCGCGCGCCTGCTCGGCCATCCGCACCGCGGTCGCCACCGCCTTGTCGGCGTTGCCCTGCCGCAGTTCGATCTGGCTGAGCATGGCGAGCCGGTGCACCCGGCCGCGGTCGTGCGCCGGTGTGTCCACGGCCGCCGCGGCGTGCTCGGCCGCCGCCTCCAGATCGCCGAGGCTGAGCAGCGCCTCCGCCACCTGCACGTTGACCAGGCCCGGCTGCACATAGCCCGTCTCGTCCGGTTCACGGCCGCGCCGGATGCGCTCCGCCGCCTGTTCGGCGCGCCGGATGCAGGCCAGCGCGCCGCTGCCGTCGCCGAGGTGCGCGTACGCCTTGGCCTGCATCGCGTACAGGTCGGAGGCGAGCGCCGGGGTGATGTGGCGGCCGGCGGCGCGCAGCGCGGCCTCCGCGAAGGCGACGGACTGCCGGTACTCCCGCATGAACAGCGACTGGTTGACGAGGAGCGCTATCACGTAGGCGCCCAGCCCCCGGTCGCCGCTGGCCTTGGCGAGCCTCAGCGCCTGGTGGAAGTAGCGCTGGGCGAGTCCGTGCGCGTCGGAGTCGTAGGCGCAGATGCCGGCGACCGCGACGAGTCCGCCGGTGGCACGGTGCAGCTGGCGCCCGGTGGCGTCGGTGTAACTGCCGCGCAGCAGCGGCGCGGTCTCGGAGTTGAGGAATCCGACGATCCGGGTGCGGGTCGCGACGCCGCCCGTCTTGCGGTACATCGCCTCGTAGTGCGCGCGGGCCGACCGCAGCATCTCGATGTCGGCCATGCTCACCCGGTGGCGTCCGCCGCGCGAGACGTCCACGTCCTCGGGCGGGTTCTCCCACTCCCACACCGGCATCACGGCGGGTGTCCCGGTGACGGCCGGGGCGCCGAGGACGTGCGGGCGCTGCTGCTCGTCGGAGCGCCACAGGGCGGTGGCGCGCTCCACGAAGCCGCTCAGCGAGGCGCCGTGCGCGCCGGCCGGTTCGCCGGGCACGCCCAGGCCGATGTCGTCGAGGGTGACGGGGCGGTGCAGCCGCGCCGCGAGCACCTCGCAGATCAGGTCGGGCACCTGTCCCCGCGGGCGCTGGCCCTTCAGCCAGCGGGCCACCGCCGTGTGCTCGTAGCGCAGGGTGAGGCCGCGTGCCCGTCCCGTCTGGTTGACGTGGGCGGCGAGCCCCGCGTGGGAGACGCCGGCCTCGTCGAGTATCGCGTCGAGCAGGGTGTTGGGCTGCATGGATGCCCTCCGGTGGCTCGGTGCCGACAGGGTAGTGCCCGGCCCTTCACACGGGGTGTGAACGGAACGCGCGAACACGGGCGGTACGCGCGCTGTCGCAACGGGTTCCGTACCGGTTGACTGAAATGCCTCGCAAGAGGCCGGCCGGGCCGCCGGCTCCCCCTCGTACAGTGCGGTGGCCCGTCGCGTCGTCCGCCCGGCCGCCTGCCCGACACTCCGCGGCCGGGCGGACGGCGCCCGCCGCACGGTCAGAGCGCGCGGTGCGCGACGGCCGGGTCGTGCGGGGCGGGCTCCCGCGGTCCGGGGGCGTGCGGCCGGTCGTTGTGCAGGACGAGCAGGGCGACGTCGTCGGCGGGGGCTCCGCCGGTGTGGCGCAGCAGCCCCGTGAAGACGGTCCGCAGGACGGACTGCGGTGAGTGCGGCTGGGCGCGGAGGGCTTCGGTGAGCGCGGCCGGCAGCGGGAAGAACCGGCCGTGCCGGTCGCGCGCGTCCTCGGCGCCGTCGGTGTGCAGCAGGAGGCCGTCGCCGGGCGGGAGCCGGCCGCAGGCGGCCGGGGGCAGCGGCTCACCGCCCACCAATCGCTCCACCCGGTGCAGCGCGCCGTCCGCGCCCGCGCGGGAGCGCAGCAGATAGGGCCACGGGTGGCCGCGGTTGAGGGCGCTCACCCGGCCGTCCTCGCCGATCTCCAGCAGCAGCACGGTGACGAACTCCTCGGCCACCGGGTCGTGGGGGTCCGTGCCCACCGGGGCCGCCTCACCCCGGGCCCGCTGCCGCAGATGCCTCTCGAGCGCCCGCTCCAGCCGCCTCAGGACGCGGTCGAGGCGGTCCTCGTCGTGCACGGCCTCGCGGAAACTGCCGAGGACGGCGGCCGCGGTGGCGACGGCGGGAAGCCCGTGACCGCGGACGTCGCCCATGACCACGCGGACACCGTGCTCGGTGGCGATCACCTCGTACAGATCACCGCCGACGAGGGCGCCCCGGTCCGCGGAGAGCTGCGCCGCCGCGACCCTCAGCCCCTCGATCCGCGGCGGCAGCGGCCGCAGCAGCACGCTCCGCGCGGCGCCCGCCGCCTCGCGGGCCTGCCTGAGCTCGCGCAGCAGCGCGCGCCGGACATGGAACACCAGCCCGGTGCCGACCGCGAGGAACACGGCACTGCTGAGCAGCCGGGCGCCGAGTCCGGTCTGCTGCGCGAGGGGGCAGGTCAGCTTGTACGTCACCGCCGTCGCGCCCCACAGGGTGGGCAGCCCGAGGGACAGCGCGCGGCGCAGCCGCGGGGAGGTCCCGGACGGGATGGTGCGGGCGACGGCGGCCCCGAG
Organism: Streptomyces sp. NPDC008313; assembly: GCF_042956125.1. NCBI lineage: Bacteria > Bacillati > Actinomycetota > Actinomycetes > Kitasatosporales > Streptomycetaceae > Streptomyces > Streptomyces sp. NPDC008313. The sequence goes on along the minus strand of NZ_JBIBFR010000002.1, from coordinate 219,738 downwards.
GCCCCTGCCGGGCGGTGCCGGGCGCCCTGACCTTCGGGGAGGCCCAGCCTTGATACGAGTCATGCCGACGGCCCCCCAATAGGCCCTGACAGCGTGGACCGGCCCCGAGAGGCCGGTCCGATTCTGTCGACCACATGCCCCGAACGGGATGGAACGCCCTGACTTGTCACCCGAACGAGTGAGGTATCCGTACGGGCGTCGAGGGGCGGGCGGAACGCGCCGGAGGGCGCGCCCGGGACTCCGGACACGCCCTCCGATCGAGCCTCGCGCGGCGCCCGGCGGTGCCCCGGCCGGGGGCACCGCCGGGCCGGGTTCACACTCCGCGCAGCACCGCTCCCGTGCGCCGGGCCGCCAGGGCGACGGCCGCGTCGCGGGCCGCGGAGGCCTCGTCGACGGTCAGGGTGCGGTCGGCGGCGCGGAAGCGCAGCGCGTACGCCAGGGACTTGCGGCCCTCGCCGATCTGCTCGCCGGTGAAGACGTCGAACAGACGGATGGACTCGAGGAGTTCACCGGCGCCCTCGCGCAGCGCCCCCTCGACGTCGCCGGCCGGGACCGACGTGTCGACGACGAGCGCGACGTCCTGGGTGGCCACCGGGAACCCGGAGATCCTCGGTGCCCGCAGGGCCCCGCCGCCCGCCTGCTCCACCCGGTCGAGGTCGAGCTCCATGGCGCAGGTGCGCGCGGGCAGGTTCAGCGCCTTCACCACGCGCGGGTGCAGTTCGCCCGCGTGCCCGACGACGTGCTCCGTGCCGTCCAAGACGACGGCGAGCTCGGCGCAGCGGCCCGGGTGCCACGGTCCGTACCGGCCGCCGCGGACGATCAGTTCGACGCCCGCCTCACGGGCCACGGTCCGCGCGGCCTCGACGGCGTCGGCCCAGTCCGCCGGGCGGCCCTTGCCCCACCAGCCGGCCTGTTCGCGGGCACCGGCCAGGACGACCGCGACGTGCCGGGGCTGGGCGGGGAGCGCGGCGTTCAGCGCGGCGATGTCGTCCTCGCTCGGACGCCGGTCGACGGACAGGTTCGCGGCCGCCGCGCGCTCGTCGCCCGGCCGGAAGACCAGACCGGTCTCGAACAGCGCGAGGTCGTGCGAGCCCCGGCCGTCGTTGCGGCGCAGCGCGCCGAGCAGGCCCGGCAGCAGCGAGGTGCGCAGCGCCGGCTCCTCGTCGCTGAGCGGGTTGACCAGCTTCACGACCCGGCGGGCCGGGTCGTCGCCGTCCAGCCCGAGCTGGTCGAAGACCTGCTCGCTGACGAACGGGTAGTTCAGCGCCTCGACGTACCCGGCCCCGGCGAGCTCGCGGCCGACACGGCGGTGCAGCCGCTGGCGGGCGGTCAGGCCCCGGCCGGCGGGCGGCCTGGGCAGCGTGGAGGGCAGGTTCTCGTAGCCCTCCAGCCGGATGACCTCTTCGGCCAGGTCGTTCGGGTCGGTGAGGTCGGGCCGCCAGGACGGCACGGTGACGATCAGCTCGTCCTGCCCGCCCGTCGCCCGACCACCACCCCCCAACGACGCGTTCCACGCGGCGGGATTTCCATAGACGTCGCAACCGACCTCCTGGAGGCGGCGTACGACGGTCTCCCGGCCGTACGTCACCCCCGCGACCTTGTCGGGGTGGTCGGCGGCGACGGTGATCGTGTGCGGCGCGGCCGGGGCGATGACCTCGGTGACACCGGCCTCGGCGGTGCCGCCCGCGAGCAGCACCAGCAGGTCGACGGTGCGCTGCGCGGCAGCGGCGGCGGCCTGCGGGTCCACGCCGCGCTCGAAGCGGCGGGAGGCCTCCGAGGACAGCTTGTGGCGGCGGGCCGTGCGCGCGATGGACACCTGGTCGAAGTGGGCGGCCTCGATGACCACGTCGCTCGTCGCGTTCCCGGCGTCGCCGTGATCGGCGATCTCCGTGTCGGCGCCGCCCATGACGCCGGCGAGCCCGATCGGACCGCGGTCGTCGGTGATGACCAGGTCCTCGGCGTGCAGCTTCCGCTCGACGCCGTCGAGGGTGACGATCTTCTCGCCCTCCTCGGCCCGGCGCACGCCGACGGTGCCCCTGACCAGACCGCGGTCGTAGGCGTGCAGCGGCTGGCCCAGCTCCATCATCACGTAGTTGGTGACGTCGACGGCGAGGGAGATCGGGCGCATGCCGACCTTCTGGAGCCGCCGCTTGAGCCAGATCGGCGAGCGCGCCTCGGCGCTGAGCCCGGTCACCGTGCGGGCGGTGAAGCGGTCGCAGCCGGCCGGGTCGGAGACCTTCACCGGGTAGCCGTAGGCGTTCGGTCCCGGCACGTCGAGCAGGGCCGGGTCGCGCAGCGGCAGGCCGTAGGCGATGGCGGCCTCGCGGGCGACACCGCGGAGTGACAGGCAGTCGCCGCGGTTGGCGGTGACGGCGATGTCGAGGACCTCGTCGACGAGCTCCAGCAGCTCGATCGCGTCGGTGCCGGCCTCGTACTCGGGCGGCAGCACGATGATGCCGTGCGTGCCGTCGTCGCCCATGCCCAGCTCGTCGCCGGAGCAGATCATGCCGTGGGACGTCTTGCCGTAGGTCTTGCGGGCACTGATCGAGAAGCCGCCCGGCAGGGTGGCGCCGGGCAGGACCACGACGACCTTGTCGCCGACGGCGAAGTTCCGGGCGCCGCAGACGATCTCCTGGGGCTCACCGGTGCCGTTGGCCCGGCCCACGTCGACGGTGCAGAACCGGATGGGCTTCTTGAAGCCCTCCAGCTCCTCGATGGTCAGCACCTGGCCGACGACGAGGGGGCCCTTGAGGTCGGCACCGAGGTGCTCGACGGTCTCGACCTCGAGCCCGGCCGAGATGAGCTTGGCCTGGACGTCACGGCCGGTCTGCGTGGCAGGCAGGTCGACGTACTCCCGCAGCCAAGAAAGCGGGACCCGCATCAGATCTCCATCCCGAACGGCCGGGTGAAGCGCACGTCACCCTCGACCATGTCTCGCATGTCCTCGACGTTGTGGCGGAACATCAGCATCCGCTCGATGCCGAACCCGAAGGCGAATCCGCTGTACTTCTCCGGGTCGACGCCGCAGGCGACGAGCACCCGCGGGTTGACCATGCCGCAGCCGCCGAGCTCGATCCAGCCCTCGCTGGAGCAGGTGCGGCAGGGCCGGTCGGGGTGGCCGACGGACTCGCCCCTGCAGACGTAGCAGAGCATGTCCATCTCGGCGGACGGCTCGGTGAAGGGGAAGAAGTTCGGCCGCAGCCGGGTCTTCATCCCCGCGCCGAACAGCGACTGGACCATGTGGTCCAGGGTGCCCTTGAGATCCGCCATGGTCAGGCCCTCGTCGATGGCGAGCAGCTCGACCTGGTGGAAGACGGGGGTGTGCGTGGCGTCCAGCTCGTCGGTGCGGTACACGCGGCCGGGGCAGATCACGTAGACCGGCGGCTCGCGGTCGAGCGCGGAGCGGATCTGCACGGGCGAGGTGTGGGTGCGCAGCACCACGCCCGACTCGGTGCCGCCGTCCGGCCCCTGCACGAAGAAGGTGTCGGCCTCGCCTCGGGCCGGGTGGTCCGGACCGATGTTCAGGGCGTCGAAGTTGAACCACTCGGCCTCGGCCTCGGGACCCTCGGCGACCTCGTAGCCCATGGCGACGAAGACGTCCTCGATGCGCTCCGAGAGCGTGGTCAGCGGGTGCCGGGCGCCGGCCGGCACCCGGTCGTGGGGCAGCGTGACGTCCACGGCCTCCTCGACCAGGACGCGGGCGTCGCGCTCCGCCTCCAGCTCGGCCTGCCGGGCGGCGAACGCCTTGTTCACGGCGGAGCGCGCCTGGCCGACCCGCTTGCCCGCGTCGGCCTTGGCGTGCGGGGGCAGGGCGCCGATCTCGCGGTTGGCGAGGGCCAGCGGCGAGGTGCCGCCGGTGTGGGCGACCTTCGCCTCCTGGAGCGCGTCGAGGTCACCGGCGGCGGCGAAGGCGGCGAGCGCCTCGTCCCGCATGCGCTCGATCTCTTCCGGTTTCAAGGCCTCGACCTCTACAGGGTCGTACGACTTATTCGGTGCCGACATCTCTTCCCGTGCTTCCGGTTGGCTGGCTGTGGGTCCCCGTCCGCGGCTCGGAGACGCATCGGTCCCTGAACGGGGACGCGAAGGTGCCAAAGGCCGAGTCTAACGGGGGTGCGAGGTGAACCTCGCAGGGTGTGCGGACGCGCCCGTGGGCCCTCGTGCGGCGTTACTGGAGATACGCCGGGGTGCTCACGGGCAACGTAAATCGGAACTCCGCGCCGCCGGCGGGGGCGCGGCCGACCGTGATGGTGCCGCCGTGGGCCTCGACGATGCCCTTGACGATGTAGAGGCCCAGGCCCGTGCCGCCGCGTTTGCTGCCCCGCCAGAAGCGGGTGAAGACGCGGTTCATGGACTCCTCCGGGATGCCGGGGCCCTCGTCGCTCACGGTGACCGACGTGGCCGCGTGCTCTGCGCCCTCGGTGTTCTCGGTGCGACCGCGCTCCCGCGGGGGCGCCGAGGGCGTCACGTCGATGGTGACGGTTCCCTCGCCGTGGCGCACCGCATTTTCCAGCAGGTTGCTGAGCACCTGGTCGATCTTGTCGGGGTCTGCCCACAGGGCGGGCAGGGGGTGCTCGATCCGCAGCAGGAAGCGGTCGGCGGGCTGGCCGGCGGCGACGTACGCCTGGATGTGCCGTCCGACGGCGGCGCCGATGTCGACGGGCTGGCGGCGCACCTCGAGGCGGCCGGAGTCGATGCGGGAGATGTCGAGGAGTTCGGCGATGAGCCGGGTGACCCGGTCGGCGTCGGCGTCCACCGTCTCCAGCATCAGCTTCTTCTGGTCGTCGGTGAACCGTTCCCACTTGGCGAGCAGGGTCGCCGTGAAGCCCTTCACGGAGGTGAGCGGGGAGCGCAGTTCGTGGGCGACGGTGGCTATCAGCTCGGCGTGGCTGCGCTCGGTGCGGCGGCGGGCCTCGGTGTCGCGGAGGCTGACGACGACGCGGTGGACGGGGCCGGTGGGCCGGGTGCGCACGTACCGCGCGGAGACGAGGACCTCGCGGGCGCCCGGCAGCAGCAGGTTGCGCTCGGGCTGTGCGACGCGGATCGCGAGACCCCCGTACGGGTCGGTCAGCTGCCACCAGCGGCGGCCTTCGAGGTCCTCCAGGGGCAGGACCTTCTCCAGCCGCCCGCCGAGGGCGTCGGCGGCGGGGAGGGCGGTGATCCTCGCGGCCGCGGCGTTGAAGCAGATCACCCGGCCGTGCTCGTCGGCGACGACGAGTCCGTCGGGCAGGTCGTCGGGGCCGATGCCGAGGCCGGTGAGATCGCCGCGCGGGAACCCGGACGCGCCGCGCCCGTCCCGGGCCCGCGGCGCCCTGTGCGCCCCGCTCGTACCGACACTCATCCCCGTACCCCACCTCTCGTCCGGCGCAGGGCCCCCGAGCCCGTCACCCTACTAGCTCTCCGTGACGGAGCGGACCCCCTGAGGGACGGAGGCCGCGGGCACCGGCGTCCTCAGGCGCGAGCGCCGCGGGCGCGCTGGGCGCGGGCGGACGCGTACAGACATACGGCGGCGGCGGTCGCGAGGTTCAGGCTCTCGGCCTTTCCGTGGATCGGCACGCGCACGACGGCGTCGGCCAGCGCCCGGGTCTCCACCGGGAGCCCCCAGGCCTCGTTGCCGAAGACCCAGGCGGTGGGCACGTCCATGGTGCCGTGGTCGAGCTCGTCGTCGAGGTCGTCGTCCCCGGCGCCGTCGGCCGCGAGGATGCGGACTCCCGCCTCCTTGAGGCCTTCGACGGCGCGCTCGACGGGGACGCCGACGGCCACCGGCAGATGGAACAGCGAGCCGACGCTCGCGCGCACGCACTTGGGGTTGTAGAGGTCGACGGAGGCGTCGGTGAGCACCACCGCGTCGGCCCCGGCCGCGTCCGCGCACCGCAGGACCGTCCCGGCGTTCCCGGGGTCGCGTACATGCGCGAGGACGGCGACGAGCCGGGGGCGGGTGCGCAGGATCTCCTCGAACGGGGTGTCGAGGAAGCGGCAGATCCCGACGAGCCCCTGCGGGGTGACGGTGGTCGAGATGTCGGCGATGACCTCGTCGGCGGCCAGGTGGACGCGGGCCCCGGCGTCGCGGGCGGCCGCGACGATGCCGGCATGGCGCTCGGCGGCCTCGGCGGTGGCGAACAGCTCGACGAGGGTGGCGGTGCCGGTGCCCGCCGCCCGGTGTCCGGCGGCCTCGCGCACGGCCTGCGGCCCCTCGGCGAGGAACAGCCGCTCCTTGCCCCGGAAGTTCCGCCGGGCCAGCCTCCGGGCGGCGGAGACGCGTGGCGAACGCGGCGAGACCGGTTCAGGGGCGGCGGACATGGGTCACCTCGGGTGAAGGGAGGGGGGCGGATCGGGGACGCTGCGGGCGGCCGGCGGGGCCGGACGCACCGGACCCGCAGGCCGCGGGGGCCTGCGGGTCCGGTTCACATCCGGCGGGGCCGGCGCGGGCGTCACGCGGCCTTGGGCGCGTTCACGTCCGACGGCAGCGCCTTCTGGGCGACCTCGACCAGGGCGGCGAACGCACCGGCGTCGTTGACGGCCAGCTCCGCGAGGATCTTGCGGTCCACCTCGATGTTGGCGGCCTTCAGACCCTGGATGAAGCGGTTGTACGTGATGCCGTTGGCGCGGGCAGCGGCGTTGATGCGCTGGATCCACAGCTGACGGAAGTCGCCCTTGCGCTTCTTGCGGTCGTTGTAGTTGTAGACCAGCGAGTGGGTGACCTGCTCCTTGGCCTTGCGGTACAGGCGCGAACGCTGACCGCGGTAGCCGGAGGCCTGCTCGAGGATCGCCCGGCGCTTCTTGTGGGCGTTGACTGCCCGCTTGACGCGTGCCACTTGTTGACTCCTTGTAGCGGGGCCGTGGTTGGACTCACACGACCCGAAAACGATTGGGTCCCGGTCTGGGGTCGGACGCGCGGTGGGCGCGTCCCGCCATCACTTGCCGAGAAGCTTCTTGATCTTCTTGGCGTCGCCCGGGGCCATCTCGGCGTTGCCGGTGAGGCGACGCGTCAGACGCGACGACTTGTGCTCGAGCAGGTGGCGCTTGCCGGCGCGCTCACGGAGCACCTTGCCGGAGCCGGTGACCTTGAAGCGCTTGCTGGCACCGCTGTGCGACTTGTTCTTCGGCATGGCGCCGTTCTCTCCTCGTCAGTGGCGTTCCGGTGCCCGGTCCGGGGACCGGGCACGGTGGAACGTCATTCGTGTGGGTTGGCATCCCCGGACTCGCGTCCTGGGACTCCCGGGACCAGCGTCCCGGGCGCCCAGGGCCCTCGCCCCGGGATCAGGCCTCGGCCGAAGCCTCGGCCGGGGCCTCGGTGATCTCCTCGGCAGGTGCCTCGGTGATCTCGTCGTCGGCGGCGTTCTGCGACTTGCCGGGGTTGGCCTTCGCCTCCGCCTTGCGAGCCGCCTGCGCCTCACGGGCCTCGGCCATCGCCTCGGTCTTCTTCTTGTGCGGACCGAGAACCATGATCATGTTTCGGCCGTCCTGCTTCGGGTTCGACTCGACGAACCCGAGGTCCTCGACGTCCGAAGCGAGACGCTGGAGCAGTCGGTAGCCCAGCTCGGGCCGGGACTGCTCGCGACCACGGAACATGATCGTGATCTTGACCTTGTCGCCCTGCTTGAGGAACCGGACGACGTGACCCTTCTTGGTGTCATAGTCGTGCGGGTCGATCTTCGGCCGGAGCTTCATCTCCTTGATGACCGTGTGCGCCTGGTTCTTGCGCGCCTCACGGGCCTTCATGGCCGACTCGTACTTGAACTTCCCGTAGTCCATGAGCTTGCAGACCGGCGGACGCGCGGTCGCGGCCACCTCGACCAGGTCGAGGTCGTACTCCTGCGCAAGCTCCAGGGCCTTGGCAAGCGGAACAATCCCGACCTGCTCGCCGCTGGGACCGACAAGTCGCACCTCGGGAACGCGAATCCGGTCGTTGATGCGGGGCTCGGCGCTGATGGATCCTCCTCGGTAGCACCACACGGCGGTCTGGCGGACAGCCGCGTATGTCTCTGATGACATGTGGACCAACCACCGCGGCACATGAAAAATGCCCCGGCCGGTACACAGGCGGGGCTCCAAGCACTACCGGAGCACCGCCACGGTGAACCGCGGGGCGCACTTCGGGCGACTCCATCGTCCGTACGGAACGATGGCGGCCGCCTGACCGGGTGACCCGCCGTCCCGGGGGACGGTCGGGTGGGAGATCGGAGCCTCCACTTGCGGGTCGAACACATGCGTGTCCGACCGGTCGTTACACAAGGTTAGCAGCTCCCCCGGGCAGGTGCTAACCGGAGGTCGACGGGGCCCGCACCCCGTCCCGCGCACGGGCACCGGACGCCGGGCCACGCGCGCCGGACCGTATCGTGGGGGCCATGAGTGACACCCCTCCCCAGTCCCCCGAAACCGCCGGGGCCCCCGACTTCGACGCCATGACCCGCGACATCGCCGAGGTTCCCGCGGTCGAGGTGATCGTGACGGTCGCCGTCAACCTGATGAGCGCCGCCGCGGTGAAGCTCGGCCTCACCGAGGAGGGCGAGTCCCACAAGGACCTGGACGAGGCCCGCAAGCTGGTGACCGCGCTGGCCGGCCTGCTCGACGCGAGCACCACCGAGATCAGCTCGTTCCACGCGGCGCCGCTGCGCGACGGTCTGAAGTCGCTGCAGCTGGCCTTCCGCGAGGCGTCGATCGTCCCCGACGAGCCGGGCCAGGGTCCTGGCGAGAAGTACACGGGCCCGGTCTACGGCTGATCCTCACGCGCGCACGCGTACGACTTCACGCGTACGACCTCACGCGCGCACGCGTCACCCGCGTACGAACAGGGGCTCGCCCGGAGGCGTCGTCCCGGCCGGCAGCAGTGCCAGGTCGAGACCGCGCACCAGGCGGGCCCTCAGCGTTTCGTCGGCGGCCAGCCGCTCGGCGACCGCGCGGGCGGCCTCGGCCGGGATCGCGTCCGCGTCCAGGACGAGGGCCAGGGTGCCGTCCGCCCGGCCGGGGCCGAGGTGGGCACGGCGCACGGCCGGTTCGGCCGCGACGACGCCGCGCACCGCGTCGAGCACGGCGGGGTCGGTGAGCGGGTCCGTCGTCGCCCGCCCCTCGGCGAGGGCCAGCAGGGCGGGCCCGGTCAGCTCGTAGGGGACGGGTCCGGCCAGGTCGAGCACGACCGTGTCGGCCTTCTCGTGCGCGGCGGCTCGCAGTGCCTGGTGCAGCGGTACGGCCACGGGGCGGGCCTCCGGGTCCCAGCGGGCCAGCGACTCGGTGGAGGTGAAGGCGGGCAGCGCCGTGCGGCCGCCCGCCCTGAGGGTCGGCACCGCCATGTCACTGGTCTTCTCGCGGCGCAGTCCCGACGCGTCCTGTTCGACCTCGCCGAGCACGGCCACCACGGGCACGAGCAGCCGGGCGCCCTTCAGCGCCTCGAGGACCGGTGCCACGGCGGTCCGGTCCTCGGCCCAGGCGGCGAGCGCCGCGCTCAGCCGGGGGTCGGCCGAACCGTCGTCGTCGGAGAAGCCGGGGTCGGGAATGTTCTTGTTCGCCACGGTCACCGACCCTATCGGTGGGTCCCCGGGACGGCGCCGCCGACCCGGGGCGGCCCGAGGCCGGGGGCCCTCACGGTTTTCTCAGCCGCGCCTGAGACGCCTCTCATCGCGGGCAGGCGGTGCGCACAGGGCCGCCCTCCAGCATCCCCGGCATGGACTCTCCCGGACGGCGCCGCCGTGCCCGCCGAACCCGCCGGCCCCCGCTGCTGTGCACCGCGCTGGCCGCCGTGGTGGCCGTCGGCGGTACGGCGGCGGGGACCGTGTACGTGAAGGAGCGGGCGCACGCCGGCGCGGGCGCCGTACCGTCGTCCGCGACGCCCCGGGTACGGGCCGGGGCGGGCGAGGAGGCGTCGGTGGAGTCATTGGCACAGCCCTCGGTGGACCGGGACGCCCTGCTCGCCGAGGCGATGGCGTCGGTGAGCGTGGAGGACGGGGCCGAGGTGTCCGTCGCGGTGCTCGACGTGGAGTCGGGCGCCGACGCGTCGTACGGCTCGCGGACGTTCGACACGGCCAGCATCGTCAAGGCGGACATCCTGGCGGCGCTGCTGCTCCAGGCGCAGGACGCCGGCCGGGACCTCACCGCCCCGGAGAGGTCGCGGGCGACCGCGATGATCGAGAACAGCGACAACGCCTCCGCGTCGGCGCTGTGGGAGGCGATCGGGCGGGCCGACGGGCTCGGCACGGCGAACAAGCGGTTCGGGCTGACGGAGACCGAGGGCGGGGACGGGGCGCTGTGGGGGCTGACGCGGACCACGGCCGCCGATCAGCTGACCCTGCTGCGGGTGCTGTTCGGGAAGGACACGGAGGGCAAGGGTGGGTCGGTGCTCGACGCGGGCTCCCGTGCGTTCGTGCGCCGTCTCATGAGCTCCGTCGCCGCCGGTCAGGACTGGGGTGTCTCGGCGGCGGCCGACGGCACCGGGTGGGCGCTCAAGAACGGCTGGCTGCCGCGGAGCACGACCGGGCTGTGGGACGTCAACAGCATCGGACGGGTCACGGCCGGCGGACGCGACTACCTGGTGGCGGTGCTGTCCGACGGCGGCACGACGAAGGCGGAGGGTGTCTCGCTGGTGGAGTCGGCCGCCCGCGCGGCGGTCTCCGCGCTCCGGGAGGCCGACGCGGACTGACGGCCGCCCGTCGGAAGGGCCTCGGCGCAGGGGGCCCCGGGGACGGGCCGCGCGTCTCCGCCGCTCCCGTCAGGGATCAGAGGAACGGGTGGCGCGGGTTCCTCCGGCCGCGCCAGAGCACGACCGCCGCGGCGAGCAGGACCGCGCCGAGGCCGCCCGCGAGCAGGCTCACCCAGCCCGCGGTGTCCTCGTCGTCCACGGCCTCGTCGGGGCCCGGCCCGAAGTACTTCCGGCCGTACGCCGCCGCGTGCAGTCCCTCCGGCTTCAGGTCCCCTGCCGCGTCCATGGCGGCCGCCGGGTCGATGAAGCCGTAGCCCCGCGCGTCGTCGCGGCCGCTCTTGGGCGCGTTGCGGGCGGTGTCCTCCAGGAGCTGTTTGATCTGGGCCGGGGTGAGGCCCGGGTGGGCCGCCCTGATGAGGGCGACGGCCCCGGAGACGAAGGCGGAGGCCGCGCTGGTGCCCCAGCCCTCGTAGTACTTGTCGTCCGGGTCGGCGATGACGACGTCGACGCCGGGCGCGCTGACGGTGGCGTACCAGCGGCGGGTGGAGAACGAGGCGCGGGTGCCGTACCGGTCGACGGCGGTGGCGGCGATGACACCCGGGTACGCGGCGGGGTAGGAGATGTGGTCGCCCTTCTCGCCGCCGTTGCCCGCCGAGGCGACGACGGCGACGCCCCGCTTGAGGGCGTACTGGACGGCCGCGTCCTCGGCGGGCTCGGGGTGCGCCGACCTGGAGTCGTCGCCCAGCGAGAGGTTGATGACGTCGGCACCGTGGTCGGTGGCCCAGCGGATGCCTTCGGCCAGGGCGTTGCCGCGGGTGTTGCGGGCCTTGCCGCGGGCCGGGTCCCCGTCCTCCAGGATCACCCGCACGGGCAGGATCCTCGCCTCGGGCGCGACGCCCACGACGCCGTCGGCGTCGCCCGCGCCATGGCCGTGGGCGGCGATGATCCCGGCCATCGCGGTGCCGTGCCGGGCCCAGGCCCGGTCGCCCCGGGAGGCTCCGAAGCCGACCATGTCCTTGCCGTCGAGGACGTTGCCGGTGAGGTCGGGGTGCTCGGCGTCGACGCCGGTGTCGAGGACGGCGACGGTGATGCCCTTGCCCTTCGTCGTGGCCCAGACCTGCTGGATGTGCATCGCGTCCAGGGCCCACTGCTGGTCGCGTATGCCGTCGGCGTGCGCGGTGGTCGCGGGCAGCACGGCGAGGGAGCCGGCGAGCAGGAGGGTGGTGAGGACGCGTCCGGCGCCGCGCACCCGGGCGCGGCCGGCAGCGCGCGCCGTGGTGGAGCCGCCCGGGACCGGGGCGTTCGCGCGGCGGGCGCCCGGGGTCCGGCCGTTGGTCGTCCGGGCGCTCATGAGGGGTCCTCCACGGCTTTGGCGACGGTCTTGCGGAAGCTCCGCTCGATGCGGTCCGCGAGGCCCCGCGCCTCGTGGCCGAGGCCGGACTGGGCCGGTGCCGAGGTGGCGCCGGACTCGGTCGCCTTCTCCGCGGGCTGCGGGCTGCGGACGGTGCGTCCGTCGGCGAACCCGGAGACGGCGTAGACGACCACGGGCGCGTCGGTGAGGACGGACAGCGTCCAGGTGGCCCGCTGCCGGTCGCCGAAGCCGGCGGCGACGGTGCCCTTCGCCGCGTACGGGCGGGGCATCAGGTCGGTACGGTCGCCGAGCCCCTCCTTCCCGAAGCGGGACTTCAGCGCGCGCATGGCCGCCTCGTCCCCCTCGGTGAACAGCAGTCCGACGGTGGTGACATGGCTGCGGGTGGCGTCCGTGTAGGTGGCGCGCAGCAGCCGCAGACAGCCCACCGGCGCGAGGGCCTTGCGCAGCAGCGGGTCGAAGGCCGTACGGCAGCCGCTGTCCGGGGCGACGGCGATCCGCGTCCACGTACGGTCGGCGCCGCCGGGTCCGGCGCCGTCGCCGCGCACGGTGGGCGGGAACAGCCGGTCCACGGGGACGCCGTGCCAGAGCTCTCCGGCCGCCGTGAAGGCGCCGGCCGAACCGGCCGCCGCGCTGTCGCCGGTCAGCCAGCTGCCGGTCGCCGCGCCACCGATGAGGCCGAGGCCCAGGACGACGCAGGCGGCGGCCGCGGCCACGCGGGAGCGGTGGCGGGCGCCGCCGGGGCGTGCGGCGGCGGGGTCGCCGTACGGCTGCGCACCGGTCTCCGGGGGGGTCTGCGGCCGCGCGAACGACACGAACGGGCGGGCGGGGCGCGGGGCTTCGCCGGGCGAGCGGGCCGGGACCGGCCGCAGCCGCGTGGTGTCGGGGTCGGTGCCGCCGGGCGGGCCGGTGGTGCGTGCGGCGGGAGGCGGCCCGTCGGGGAACCGGGCGGAGGCCGCGGGCGGGGGCGGGACGGACCCGTCCGCGTCCCGGACGTCGGGGTCCGTGTCCGGGGCGCCGGCGGGGCCGGGAGCGACGGTGTCAGGAGAGACGCGCGGCGCGCGGGACGGGGGCCCGCCGCTGTCCGCCGTGCCGTTGTGGGAGCCGTCCGGTGAGGCGGCGCCGTCGTCCGGGCCACCGGGCCTGCGGGCCGGGGGCGCCCAGGGGGCGCCGGGCGCGGGGGCACCGACGGAACCGGCGGGGGTCGCGTCGCCGTCGCGCTCCCGCGGGCGCACGGGCCGGCCGCCGGCGAAGTCCGGGCTCCGCCGCGAGGGGGTCGGCCACTGCCCCGCCGGGGGCCGGTCCTGGGTGCGCGGGGGCGGCGTCCGCACGTCGTGGTCCGCCGGCCGCTGCTCCGCGGCGCGCCGCCACTGCGGGCGCGGGGAGGTCGGGGGCCAGTCCTCCGCCGTGAAGGACTGGTCCGGGCGGGGAGCCGGCGCGGGCCGGGCCCCGGGCCGCCGGGGTGCGGGGGGCGCCGTGGGCCCGGTAGGTGCGGGCGGGGCGGTCGGTGCGGACGGGGCCGGGGGGCCGGTCTCGGTACGCGGCGCGCCGGTGGCGGCCCGCGCGCTGCCGGGGTCCGTCGTGGCCGCGGCGGCCGTGTCCGGAGCAGTCGCGCCCGGGGCCGTCGCGTCCTGAGCCGTCGTACCCGGGTTCGCCGTGTCCTGAGCCGTCGCGTCGTCCGGGGTGCCGGTGTCCGTGGTGTCCGGTGCGTGCGCCGGGCGGGGCGGGGCTTCCGGGCGCGGAGGGATGGAGGCGCGGCGCGCGTCCGTGCTCATGCACCCCCCGTTTCCTCGTCACCCGGGCCGCTCGCCCGCCGCGGTGCCCGGCGGGGCCTGCTTCCACGCGTGGAGGGGCCGCACCCCCTGACGGGCCGGCCGTCACCGGCACGCATACCCGTGGCGGCGCGCCGCCACCCCGGGCACGGCCCGGCGGGCAGGTCGTCCCTCCCTGCGTGCGCGCCACTCTACGGGCTGCCCGGCGTCCGGAGGGAACCAGTCCGCAGGGCGGGGGGATCTGCCCGGAACGTCCCCCTACCCTGCGGTAATTCTGTCTGGCAGGCTTCGGTCATGACTGCCCGTGCCGCCGACCGAGCCCGCTACGACCGGGCGACCGCTCATCTCGACGCGCCCGTCGCGATCGTGGACCTGGAGGCGTTCGACGCGAACGCGGACGACCTCGTACGCCGGGCCGGCGGCAAACCGGTCCGGGTCGCCAGCAAGTCGGTGCGCTGCCGGGCGCTCCTGGAGCGGGTGCTGACCCGGGACGGCTTCGCCGGGATCATGTCGTTCACCCTCGCCGAGTCGCTGTGGCTGGCCCGCTCCGGTTTCGACGACGTGCTGCTCGCCTATCCGTCGGCGGACCGGAAGGGGTACGCCGAGCTGGCCGGTGACCCGAAGCTCGCGGCCGCCGTGACCGTCATGGTCGACGACCCGGCCCAGCTCCGGTTCGTCGACGACGCCCGCCGGGGCGGCCGGGAGGAGATCCGGGTCTGCCTGGAACTGGACACGTCCCTCAGGCTGCTGGGCGGCCGGGTGCGGGTCGGGGCGCGGCGTTCCCCGCTGCACTCGGCGGATCAGTTGGCCGAGCTGGCCCGCGCGGTGGAACGGCGGCCGGGGTTCCGGCTGGTGGGGATCATGGCGTACGAGGGGCATGTCGCCGGGGTCGGCGACGCGCTCGCCGGGCGGCCGGTGCGCTCGCGTGCCGTCCGGCTCATGCAGGCCGCGGCGCGCAGGGAGCTCTCCGTGCGGCGTGCGGAGGTGGTGCGCGCCGTGCGGGCGGTGGCGCCCGGCCTGGAGTTCGTCAACGGGGGCGGCACCGGCAGCGTGCAGCACACGGCCGCCGAGGACGCCGTGACCGAGATCGCGGCCGGGTCGGGCCTGTACGTGCCCCGGCTGTTCGACAACTACACGTCGTTCCGGGGGCGTCCGGCCGCGCTCTTCGCCCAGCCCGTCGTCCGCAGGCCGGGCGTCGGGGTGGTGACGGTGCTCGGCGGCGGTTATCCGGCGTCGGGCGCCCCCGGTGCGGACCGGCTGCCCGTCCCGTACCTGCCGGAGGGGCTGGTGTACGACCCGCAGGAGGGCGCGGGCGAGGTGCAGACTCCGCTGCTGGGCTCCCCGGCGGATGATCTGCTCGTCGGCGACAAGGTGTGGTTCCGGCACGCGAAGGCCGGGGAGCTGTGCGAGCGGTTCGCCGAGCTGCACCTGGTGGAGGGCGACGCGGTGACGGCGAGCGTGCCGACCTACCGGGGTGAGGGCCACACGTTCCTGTAGGCCCCGTCCGCCCCGGGGGCCGCCGCTACTTCGACGGCCCGATGCTGCTGCCCACGCCTCCGCCGGTGTCCGCGTCGCCCACCGGCCGGATGCCCTTGGTGATCCTGTCCATGTCGGCCTGCGGCGGCCCCGCCTCGCCCGCGTCGAAGGCGAGGCGGACGATGACCATCGACTGGGAGCCCACGCTGGACCGGAACGCCAGCGACTGGACGTACCCGCCGGGCCCCTCGCCGGTCTCGACCCGCCAGCGGACGTAGTATCCGGCGCTGCCCGCGACGGCGACCGGACCGGACGCGACGAGCCGGTGCGAGGTGACGCCCCCGTAGGGCTGCCGGTCGAGTACCTCGTTGTCGAAGAAGTGGTCCGTGGCGTCCGGGATGTCGCCCTCGGCGAGCGCCTTCGGGGACTTCTCGTCGTTCGACGTGACGGTGCGCGAGGTGACGGTGCCGTGCCGGCAGACACCGCCTCCGCCCGGGCAGTCGTAGGTGCCGCGGGTGGTCATGACGACGTCGTCGTCGCTGAGGTCCCCGGGCTCGGTCCAGCCGTCGGGCAGCCGCAGGGTGATGCCGTTGAGGTCGTCGACGACGACGTCGGGGTCGTTCCCGGCGGACTCGGAGGCGGAGGGCGACGGCGACGCCGTGCCGGTCCGCGTGGTCGGCTCCGACGTGGTCCTCGCCTCGGCGCCGCCGTCGTCCCCGCCGCCGAGGACGACGACCCCGGTGACGACGGCGGCGACCAGGACGGCCGCGGCCGTGGCGAGCGCCACCGCCTTGGCGCGGCCCGGGCCGCCGCCCGGCGAGGGCGCCGGGGGCGGAACCGGGGCGGGCTGCTGGGGCGTCTCGGGCTGCCGCCGGTGATCGGTCCAGGCGGTCCCGTCCCACCAGCGCTCGACGAGCGGGTACGACGGGTCGCGGTACCAGCCGGGCGGAGGCGTCACACTCATCCCGGCACTCTAGAGCCTGCCGTTGGACCGCCGTCCGCGCCCATGGATCACAACCGGTCAGACGTCCCGGCCGGACCGGACACGGTGTCCCGCTGGGCGGGGACGACCGAGCCGTCCTCGCGCCGTACGGGTCCGCGGCTGCCGTCGGGCTCGTTGTACGCGGTGCTCGCGCACGGGTACGGATCGGTCCTGCGCGGCAGCGGCTCGATGAACATCGGGTTGATCACCCAGCGGCCGTCGGCGTCGTCGTACGCGCGGCACATGATCTCGTTCTTGTTCCGGTTGAGGACGAGATGGGCCCCGGTGGCGTCGCCGACGAAGGTGACGTCGGTGTCGGCGTCGCCGCCCGCGATCGTCACCCGCCGGCGCGCGTCCTGGCGCTGCCAGGCGGCGGCGCCGTGCACACCGTAGATCTCCTGGTTGATCCAGCAGCGTTTGCCGTCGATGTACGGGATGGCCTCGCCCTTGCTGTCGGGGACGTCGCCGCAGCCCTGGTTGCGGGTCGTGATGCGGCCGCGCCGGTCGAGAATCGACCGGATCGCGATGGTGTGCCGGCGGTCGACGCCGACGCCGCGCGACCAGACCTCCGTGACGGGTTCGGAGCCCGCCGAGACGATGTAGACGTCGAATCCGGCCCGCTGGAGCGTCCGGATCAGGTCGCGCTGCTGGGCGTAGTAGCGGACGTACGCGGGGACGGTGTGCGTGCCGACGGTGCGGGTCGAGCCGACGGGCGCCGCGAGGGCCTCCTGGCGTGCCTTCTCGGTGTACGCGGTGAGTTCGGCGACGGTGTGCCCGGCGAAGAGCTGGGGGACCCAGGCGTACTGGGGGACGGTGCGGCGGTGGTTCCACTCGCCGGCGAAGGCGGCGGCGCCGCTCATCGTCCGCGCGTCCTCGCGGATCTCCAGGATCTCGTCGGCGCAGCCGGTGTCGGTGGAGGTGGGCAGCGGGGCCCCGACGGGCACGTCGGTGCCGCAGGCGGCGGTCAGCGCCCGGTCCGCCTCGTCGGTCATCCACGCGCTGGTGTCCTTCCAGCGGGCGGGGCGGAGGATCTTGTCGTGCCGCAGGGACCAGGTGATCGTGGCGTCGGTGACGTCGTTCTTCGTGACGGTGTTGTCCCAGTCGAAGGCGGCGACCGGTGTTCTCCGGTGTCCGGCGCAGGTTCCGCGCCGGTCGATGACGTCCTGCAGGTGCTCACGGTTGTCGCCGTACCAGCTCAGCTTCCTGGACAGCTGGGGGCAGGCCGGCCGGTGGGGGGACGGGGCCGCGGCGGCCGCCGCCGGCGGAGCGGCGGCGACGGCAGCGGTCATGGTCCACGCGAGAAGAGTTCGGTATCCCATGGAAGGTGGACCGTACACCGACAAGTGGGCCGGGTCAGAGAGGCGTGACGTAGGCGCCCGAGATTCCGCCGTCCACGAGGAAGTCGGTGGCGTTGACGAAGGAGGAGTCGTCGCTGGCGAGGAACGCGACGGCGGCGGCGATCTCGGTGGCCTCGGCGAACCGTCCCAGCGGGATGTGCACTAGGCGCCGTGCGGCCCGCTCCGGGTCCTTGGCGAACAGCTCCCGCAGCAGTGGGGTGTTGACGGGGCCGGGGCACAGCGCGTTGACGCGGATGCCCTCGCGGGCGAACTGGACGCCCAGTTCGCGGGACATGGCGAGGACGCCGCCCTTGGACGCCGTGTACGAGATCTGCGAGGTCGCGGCGCCCATCCGGGCCACGAACGACGCGGTGTTGATGATGGAGCCCCTGCCCTGGCGCCGCATGTAGGGGATGACGGCCTTGCAGCACAGGTAGACGGAGGTGAGGTTGACGTCCTGGACGCGCTTCCACGCCTCCAGGCCGGTCTCCAGGATGGAGTCGTCGTCGGGCGGCGAGATGCCCGCGTTGTTGAAGGCGATGTCGACGGAGCCGTAGGTGTCGTACGCCGTCTCGAAGAGCCTTTCGACCTGCTCGGCGTCGGTCACGTCGGTCCTGACGAAGATCCCGCCGGTCGCTTCGGCCGCCGCGCCGCCGCGGGGTTCGTCGACGTCGGCGCAGACGACGTGCGCGCCCTCGGAGGCGAGCCGGTGCGCGGTGGCGAGTCCGATCCCGCTGCCGGCGCCGGTGACGACGGCGGTGCGGCCGGCCAGGCGTCGGCAGATGGTGTCCGTTGGCTGCGAGGTCACAGTGCGGGGCCCTCCGTGCTGATGAAGACGTTCTTGGTCTCGGTGAAGGCGTCGAGTGCTCCGGGTCCGAGTTCACGGCCGATCCCGGACTGCTTGAATCCGCCGAACGGCGTCCAGTAGCGGACGGCGGAGTGCGAGTTGACGGACAGGTTCCCGGCGCGGACGGCGCGCGAGACGCGGATGGCCCGGCCGACGTCGCGGGTCCACAGGGACCCGGCCAGGCCGTGGTCGGTGGCGTTGGCGAGCCGGACGGCGTCCGCCTCGTCGTCGAAGGGGAGGACGACCGCGACCGGCCCGAAGACCTCCTCGACGGCCACGCGCGCGTGCGGGTCGACTCCGGTGAGGACGGTCGGCGGGAACCAGAAGCCGGGCCCTTCGGGGGCCTTGCCCCGGATGCCGTCGGCGCCGGCGGGGACGTAGGACCGTACGCGCTCCAGCTGGGTCCGGGAGATCAGCGGGCCCATGGCGGTGCCGTCGGCGGCGGGGTCGCCGACCACGACGGACTCCACGGCGGGGGCGAGGAGCGCGAGGAAGCGGTCGTGGACGGAGCGCTGGACGAGGATGCGGGTGCGGGCGCAGCAGTCCTGGCCGGAGTTGTCCAGGAAGGACATCGGGGCGGCGGCCGCGGCGGCTTCCAGGTCGGCGTCGGCGAAGACGATGTTGGGGCTCTTGCCGCCGAGTTCGAGGGTGACGCGTTTCAGGTGGGCGGCGCCCTTCGCCCAGACCCGCTTGCCCACGGCCGTCGACCCGGTGAAGACGATCTTCGCCACGCCGGGGTGCCCGACGAGCGCCTCGCCCGCGACGGGGCCCTCGCCCGGCAGCACCTGGAAGAGGTGTTCGGGCAGGCCCGCCTCCAGGGCGAGTTCCGCCAGCCGCAGGGCGGTGAGCGGGGTCGTCTCGGCGGGTTTGAGGAGCACCGCGTTGCCGGCCGCGAGGGCGGGCGCGGTGCCCCAGGCCGCGACGGGCATGGGGAAGTTCCAGGGCGCGATGACCCCGACGACGCCGAGGGGTTCGAGGAAGGTGACGTCGAGGCCGCCGGGCACCGGGATCTGCCGGCCCGTGAGCCGTTCCACTCCCCCGGCGGCGTAGTCCAGCAGGTCGCGGACGTTGCCCGCCTCCCAGCGGGCGTTGCCGATGACGTGTCCGGCTTCGCGGACCTCCAGCCGGGCGAGTTCCTCGACGTGGCCGTCGACGACGGCGGCGAACCGGCGCAGCAGCCGCGCCCGGTCGCCGGGGGCGGCCGCGGCCCACGCGGTCTGGGCCGCCGTGGCGCGCCGGACGGCCGTGTCCACGTCGTCGGGCGAGGCGGCCGGGACGGTGGCGACGACGTCCTCGGTCGCCGGGTTCAGTACCCGCAGTCGGTGCTCGTACGGCACGGCGGCGGCCCTCACAGGCGTTCGAAGGAGCGGCGCAGCTCCCAGTCGGTGACGGCGGCGTCGAAGGCGGTGAGTTCGACGCGGGCCATGTTGGTGTAGTGGGCGACGACGTCGTCGCCGAAGGCGGCGCGGGCCAGGGGGCTGTTCTCCCAGAGCTCGGCGGCCTCGCGCAGCGTGGCCGGGACGTGCTCGTACGAGGCGGCGTAGGCGTTGCCCGTGCACGGCTCGGGCAGCTCAAGCTCGTGCTCGATGCCGTGCAGTCCGGCCGCGACGAGGCCGGCGACGGCCAGGTGCGGGTTGACGTCGCCGCCGGGCAGCCGGTTCTCGAAGCGCAGGGAGCGGCCGTGCCCGACGACCCGCAGGGCGCAGGTGCGGTTGTCGTGGCCCCAGGCGACGGCGGTCGGGGCGAAGGAGCCGGGCTGGAAGCGTTTGTAGGAGTTGACGCCGGGTGCGTACAGCAGCGAGAAGTCCCTGAGCGCGGCGAGCTGTCCGGCGAGGAAGTGGTGCATGGTCGCGGACATGCCGTCGGGGCCGTCGCCCGCCATGACGCCGGTGCCGTCCGCGTCGGCGAGCGAGAGGTGGATGTGGCAGGAGTTGCCCTCGCGCTCGTTGTACTTGGCCATGAAGGTGAGCGAGACACCCTCCTGGGCGGCGATCTCCTTGGCGCCGGTCTTGTAGACGGCGTGCTGGTCGCAGGTGACCAGGGCCTCGTCGTAGCGGAACACGATCTCGTGCTGGCCGGGGTTGCACTCGCCCTTGGCGGACTCCACGGTGAGGCCCGCGGCCTGCATCTCGTTGCGGATGCGGCGCAGCAGGGGCTCGACGCGGCCGGTGCCGAGGACCGAGTAGTCGACGTTGTACCGGTTGGCGGGGGTCAGGCCGCGGTAGCCGGCGTCCCAGGCCTGGTCGTAGGTGTCCTGGAAGACGATGAATTCCAGCTCGGTGCCGACCCGGGCGGTGAAGCCGCGGTCGGCGAGACGCTCCAGCTGGCGGCGGAGGATCTGGCGGGGGGCGGCCGTCACGGGGGCTCCGTCGTCCCAGGCCAGGTCGGCGACGACCAGGGCGGTGCCCTCGTGCCAGGGCAGGCGGCGCAGGGTGGAGAGGTCGGGGCGCAGGGCGAAGTCGCCGTAGCCGCGCTCCCAGGAGGACATCGCGTAGCCGTCGACGGTGTTCATGTCGGTGTCGACGGCGAGCAGGTAGTTGCAGCCCTCGGTGCCGTGCTCCAGGACCTCGTCGAGGAAGAAGCGGGCGGCGAACCGCTTGCCCTGGAGCCTGCCCTGCATGTCGGGGAAGGCCAGGACGACGGTGTCGATGTCGCCGGCCGCGACGAGCGCGTGCAGTTCCTCCACGCCGAGCGGTGGTGTGCGGTCTGCCACGGGAAGGGCCTCCTTCGGTCAGCCGGAAGCCTTAAGGTATGGCGGAGAACCTTTGCTGGGAAGGGGGCGCGACCGGATGCCGGGGACGGATGCCGACGGCCTCCCGGGGGACCGGCTGGCGGCGGTGCTGCGGCCGGTGCGGGCGGGCAACGGATTCGAGGAGGCGCTGGAGCGGATCCTGCAGCTGGTGCGGCTCGGGCTCGTGCCGGCCGGGGAGCGGCTGCCGGCGGAGCGCGAGCTGGCCGGGCGGCTGGGCGTCAGCCGGGTCACGCTGCGCGAGGTGCTGAAGGTGCTGCGGGAGCAGGGGCTGGTGGAGCCGCGGCGCGGCCGTCACGGCGGCACGTTCGTGCTGCCGCGTCCCGACGCGCACGGCGAGGACGCGCTGCGCCGCCGGGTCCGCGAGGTCGACATCGAGGACGTCCTGCGGTTCCGGGAGGTCCTGGAGGTGGGTGCCGCGGGTCTGTGCGCGGCGCACGGCCTCGGCGAGGAGGGCGCGGGGCGGCTGCGCGACGCGCTGGCCCGGACGCACGACGCGTCACCGGCCGACTACCGCCGGCTGGACACCCTGCTCCATCTCACCTTGGCCCAGCTGTGCGGCTCCCCGTCGCTCACGGCCCGGTACGCGGCCGTGCGGGCGTCGGTCAACGATCTGCTCGACTGCATCCCGCTGCTGGTCCGCAACCTCGAACACTCGCAGCGTCAGCACATGGCCCTGGTCGGGGCCGTGCTCGACGGGGATGCGGACGGTGCGCGGGAGATGATGCGCGAGCACTGCGCGGGGACGGCGGCGCTGCTGCGCGGCTTCCTCGCGTGACCCCCCGGGCACCGGAGAATCCCCCCGGGGACCCGTCCGGAACGCGGGGGTCCAGGACGAGGCTGGGAGGGGCGGGCGTGAGCGGACCGCTGATCGGTGTGAGTACGTATCTGGAGGCCCGGGCCCGCTGGGGTGTGTGGGAGCTGGAGGCCGTCCTGCTGCCGTCCGGCTATCCCCGGCTCGTCCAGGGCGCGGGCGGTCTGGCCGCGATGCTTCCGCCGGACGCCCCCGGGCACGCCGCGGCGGCCGTCGCCCGCCTCGACGGGCTGGTGATCGCGGGAGGCCCCGACGTGGACCCTTCGTGCTACGGCGCCGCGCGCTCCCCGCGTACGGGGCCGCCCGCGCCCGAGCGGGACGCCTGGGAGCTCGCCCTGATCGAGGCGGCGCTCACCTCCGGCACCCCGCTTCTCGGCATCTGCCGGGGCATGCAGCTCCTGAACGTGGCGCTCGGCGGGACCCTCGTGCAGCACCTCGACGGCCATGTCACCGGGGTGGGTGTCTTCGGCCGTCACACGGTGACGGCCGTCCCCGGGAGCCGGTACGCGGGGATCGTGCCGTACCCGGCCGACGTTCCGACGTACCACCATCAGGCGGTGGACCGTCTCGGCCGGGGGCTGACGGTCTCGGCGCACGCCGCGGACGGCACGGTGGAGGCCGTCGAACTGCCCGCGCCCGCCTGGGCGCTGGGCATCCAGTGGCATCCGGAGATGGCAGAGGACCTGAGCGTGATGCGGGCCCTGGTCCGCGCGGCGTCCTGACGCGGCCTCCCGACGGCGCTCAGGCGCCCCGGCCGCCGCGGGTCTGCCGGTCCTCCATCGCCTCGATGTGGTCGGCGACCGCGACGACGATCACCCGGGTGTCCGGTTCGGTCGCCCGCCACCGGTGGCGCACCCCGCCCGTCAGATAGAGGGTGTCGCCGCGGCCCAGCCGGTGGGCGCGGCCCTCGGCCTCGATCTCGACGGCTCCGTCGGCGACGTACATCAACTCGTCGTTGCGGTGCTGGAATTCGCGGCCCTCGTCGTGGTCGCCGGTGAACTCCATGGCGTGCAGCTGGTGGTGACCGCGCACGAGGGAGCGCACGCGGGCTTCGGGAGTGAACTCGGCGCCGTCGGCGCGTACCACGTCGACGCTGCACGCCGGGTCGGCGACGGCGAGCAGTTCGACGGCGGTGGTGCCCAGGGCGTCGGCGACCCGTTCGAGGGAGCGTCTGCTCGGTCGCGCGCGCTCGTTCTCGACCTGGCTCAGGAAGGGGACCGAGAGGCCGCTGCGCTGGGCCACGACGGCAAGGGTCAGCTGCAGGGCCCGGCGTCGCCGCCGGACGGCGGCGCCCACCCGAAGGGGCTGCTCCTTGTGGTCGCCCATCGCTCCGGCTCCTTCCTGTGCGTCGTCGGTCCACGGGGTCACGGCGGGTGCCGCGGCCGAGGCCGCCGCACCCGCGCCGGGCGGTCCACCGGGACCCACGGCCTCACTGCACCCTACGCATGTTCGGCAAACGGTTTCACGCGTGCGTGACATCCGCGTCCCGTAACGGGCCCGAACCCCACGGTTCGCGCCAGTACACCAGGTACCGGTCCCCGGCGGGGGCCGAACGCCCGTGCCGGGTGCCCGTGCCGCCGCCCGTGCCCGCGAACGCCGCGAGGGGCGGGGGGGGGCGGGCCCCCCCCCCCCCGGGGGGGCCCCCCCCCCCCCCCCCCCCCCCCCCGGGGGGGGGCGCCCCGCCGCCGCCCCCCCGCCCCCCCCGCCCCGGCGCCGAGGGAGCCACCCGGC